>JBIKOE010000009.1:0-52090 GCA_044358215.1 Crocinitomicaceae bacterium | reverse complement strand
TCGGTAAATAGTGCACCTGAAAAAATCCAAGGGTGTTTTCTAAAAATTGACTGCTCTTTTCCTTTTCGGACTTGTAAAATAGTATACGACATAGCCGCAAAGATACGCAAAGAAATAGCGTAATATTTGCATTGTTTTAACAAGTACGCAGTAGAATAACAATTATTTGCAACATTCTCCTTACTTTTGATAAAAAAAAACGAAACATGTCGAACAAAAGAATTTTAAAGAAAAGCTTAAACGAATTAGTTTTTGACGTTGTAGATGAGTGTTATTACATTCAAGCATTAGATTCAAGCAAAGAAAAAGCAACAGAGAAATTAATTGATGAAGCTGCAACATTCCAAGATTCAATTTTATCTCGTATGAAAAAAGCAAGAGGTAAAGCAGAATTTCGTGCAATCGTTCTTGATCTTGAAAAGCAAGCCGACCATTTCGTTACTTCGTTGAATGCGTTAAACGCATAATTCACCAATGAAAACTATTAATTGGAAACGTTGGCTATCAGTATTTGGAGTCCTTGCTTTCTTTTTAATACTATTTTTTACCGGAGGTAAATCTCTTTTTTGGAATGCAACTGCCTTAGGCGGATTAATGATTTATTTTTGGATTTTTGAAGTGGTTTCAATTTACATTACCGCTCTTTTCCCATTAATTCTTGCAATTCCCCTTGGGATTCTTACTACTTCAGATCTAGCTGAGGCTTATGGAAATGGATCTGTCTATCTTTTTTTCGGAGGTTTTATTTTAGCTCTTGGTTTGGAAAAATGGAAAGTTCATGAGCAGATTGCAAGACGAATTGTTTCCCTTGTAGGAAATTCAAAACCACGTATTTTACTCGGGTTTTTATTGAGTACCGGATTATTAAGCATGTGGATTTCAAATACTGCAACAGCTTTGATGATGCTTCCAATGGCCCTTGCGATTATTCAGGCAATGCCTGTAGATCAGCAGAAATCAAAATTCTCTGTTTTCCTTCTTCTTTCAATTGCATATGCAGCAAGTATCGGAGGAATGGCAACCCTCGTTGGTTCACCACCGAATACGCAAATGGCAAGTATCTTAGAGCAGAATTATAACATAACAATTTCCTTTTTCGATTGGATGAAAATTGGAATTCCTTTAAGTTTGACACTTCTCCTTGCAGTTTTTGTTTATTTCTACTTCGCTTTAGGAAAGGAAAGGAAAGAATTACATGCTATTCATTTGGAGAAAAAACCATGGACTGTAGATCAATATCGAGCGCTTGCCGTCTTTGGTATGGTAGTTATTTTATGGTCTTTCCGTGAATTAATAATTGGAGCAACAGGCTTTTCATACAGAGATGAAAGTGCAGCTATTTTTGGAGGTATTTTACTTTTCATAATACCGAGTCAGTCTGCGAAGAAACCCCTCTTAGAATGGCAGGATACCGAAAAATTACCTTGGGGGATTTTATTATTATTTGGAGGAGGCTTGGCTTTAGCTAAAATGTTGGAGGCTGGCGGTGTTGTAAAAGAAATAACCCAAGTTTTTAGTTCTTTTCAAAATGTATCCATTACATTAATGGTAATTATCGTCGTTGTCATCGCTATATTTGCAACAGAAATTATGTCTAATTTGGCCTTGGTAACGATTTTTGTTCCAATAGTTGCAGCATTTGCATTAGAAGCTCATTATCCAATACTCCAATTGTGTCTTCCTCTTACATTAGCTGCTAGTTGTGCATTCATGCTTCCAGTTGGCACACCTCCAAATGCCATTGTCTTTTCTTCTGGCTTAATTAAAATCCATCAAATGGCAAAAATTGGCTTTATCTTGAATATTATTGCCACAATAATCGTTTGCTTTTTTGCTTTCTTGTTCTTTTAAGTTCATATAATAGTTTATATTTGGTTAAAAATAAATTATATGAATTCCATGCGCTTATTTGATGTGCCCTATCATCAACAAAAGAATTATCAGAAAGATTCCATGTTTGTCACAAAGAAAGAAGGTATTTGGACTCCCATGGATACAACTACTTTCATCGAAAAAGCACTCCTAGTTTCTAGAGGTTTAATAGCTTTTGGGATTTCAGCAGGAGACAAAATAGCCGTTGCAAGTACTAATCGTGTAGAATGGAATATTTTGGATATTGCTGTTCAACAAGTTGGAGCTATCTTGGTTCCACTTTATCCTAACATTTCTGTAAACGATTATCGTTTTATTTTAAATGATTCAAGCACTAGAATATGTGTTGTCGGAAATAGAGAATTGTGGGATAAAATAAGCTCAATTAGAAAGGATGTTCCTTCTTTAGAACATTTATTTGTTTTTGATGAAATTGAGGGCTGCTCAAATTGGTCTGAAATTTCAGAAAAGGCAGAAAAAACTGATCCGTCAGAAGTGAAATTAAGAATGGATTTAGTAAAAAGTGGTGATTTAGTTACGATTATTTATACCTCAGGAACAACCGGTAATCCCAAGGGAGTAATGCTTTCTCATGCGAATATCTTATCGAATGTTTTTGCCTGTCAAAGTCGAATTCCTGCTGATAATAATTCCAAAGTCTTGTCCTTTCTTCCAGTTTGCCATATTTATGAAAGGATGTTGCATTACCTTTACATGTATATCGGCTGCTCCATTTATTTTGGCGAATCGATGGAAACAATAGGAGAAAATATCAGAGAAGTTAAACCAGATGTTTTTTCAGCGGTTCCAAGATTAATAGAGAAAGTATACGATAAAATTATTGCAAAAGGAGACGAATTATCAGGACTAAAAAAGAAATTGTTCTTTTGGGCGGTTGCTTTAGCAGAAAATTATGAGCTAAAAGGCAAATCACCCTTGTATAAAATACAATTAGCTATTGCACGAAAATTAATATTCTCAAAATGGAAATTAGCGCTTGGAGGAAATGTAAAAGCAATTGCATCGGGAAGTGCGGCTTTACAACCACGATTAGCGCGTATATTTTTAGCTGCTGGGATTCCAATTTTAGAGGGTTATGGCTTAAGTGAGACATCGCCAGTAGTGACAGTCAACTCATTTGACAAAGGCATCTGTTTTGGCTCTGTTGGAACTTTAATAGAACACGTTGAAGTGAAAATTGCCGAAGATGGAGAGATTTTAGTGAAAGGCCCAAATGTCATGCTTGGTTATTACAACAATGAAGAAGCTACAAATGAAGTAATGGACAAAGATGGTTGGTTTCATACTGGAGATATTGGTGTTTTTATAGAGGACAAATTCTTAAAAATAACGGATCGTAAAAAAGAGATATTTAAGACTTCAGGAGGGAAATACATTGCACCTCAAGCGATGGAAAATAAATTTAAAGAGTCTCGGTTTATTGAGCAACTTATAGTTGTTGGTGAAGGAGAAAAATTCCCCGGGGCTTTTATCGTACCTTCTTTTCTCTTTTTAAAGGAATGGGCTTTGCAAAATAATCTAAATTTTGATAAGCTGTCAAATGAAGAAATTGTCTTACAAGAAAATGTTCTCTTAAAGTTTAAGGAGGAAATAACAGAAATAAATGAATATTTTGGTAGTTGGGAGCAGCTAAAAAAGTTCGTCCTCCTGCCCACAGAGTTTTCTATAGATGGAGGAGAATTAACACCAACATTGAAGCTCAAAAGAAAAAAAATCATGGAAAAATACCAGAAAGAATATGCTATACTTTATGGTAATTAGTAAGGATTTTAAACAAAAAAAGCCAACTGAATTCAGTTGGCTTTTTTTTAAACTAATTTTACTTAGTTTGCTTTCTTAGAACAACATGATTTCTGTTCAGTTGAAGCACAACCTTTCTCAGTTGTAGCACAACCTTTTTTCTTCTTTTTCTTCTTCTTGTCGTCAAATTTCTTAACAACTTCAGTTCCAGAAACAGCTGCATAAGCTGTTGTTGCCATCGAACCAACAAAAGTGGTAAGGGCTAATGCTAAAAATAAATTTTTCATAGTATTTGTTTTTTTACGAAGTTAATGAACTTTCATCAAAAATTCTTTTGTTTATATGTTTTTTTTAAAAAACAAGAAAAACCAAAGGATTATATTATTTTTATACTGCTATGAAGAAGACAAAATTGAGAGATGGAACGGTTATTTATTGTCTCCGAAAACCAGAAGCAAAAATGCTTGACCATCATGTTGAGGGATATCTTCAGCATGGAATAGCAATAAATGATGGCGATGTAATTTTTGATGTTGGAGCAAATATTGGAGTTTTTGGAATTCGTGCGCTACAATATGGCCCTAATGTTAGTGCTTATTGTTTTGAGCCTATACCAGATATAGCAGAAGTCCTTCAGAAAAATGCAGATAGTATTGATAAAAATAGAATGTGTGTTTTTAAACATGGGATTTCCGACTTTAATACTACTGCATCATTCACCTATTTCCCAAATACTCCGGCTTTATCTACTTCACATCCTGAACATTGGGATGAAAATCCAAAAGCATTTAGAGATGCTGTTAAAGGCACGATGAAAAACCCTCCAGTAGGAATGAAGTGGATGCGTTTGATTCCTCCAATTTTTGCTGGAATAATAGCACGTCAATTGATTAAAGGAAGTAAAATAGTAAACTGCGAATTAAAAACACTTTCCACCGTAATTGTCGCTGAAGAAATAACTAAAATCGACTTATTAAAAATTGACTGTGAGGGCGCAGAATGGGCTGTTTTACAAGGAATCAAATCCAATCATTGGCCTTTGATAAAATCTATTGTCATTGAGGTGCACGATACTAATAATCGTTTGCAAAAAGTAAGAGATTTATTAAGCGAAAAAGGGTTTAGTCTCCTTTATGATGAGCGAGAGAAAGGACTTGAAGAAACACAAATGTTTAACCTATTTGCACTAAGAGGATGACAAGAGAAACTGCAGCAATTATAACAGTCTTACTATTAATTACGACAAATAGTATCGGTCTAATTTATAGTTTACTTGTTTTGAAAACGAAACTATTTGCTAAATATAGAATTCAAAGTAAAGCATATAAAACGGGTATTTTTTCTGAAAGAATGCCTCTGTATTTGTTTAATTTTTTCACGCTTCTTCTTTTTGCTGGAGTAGGCACTTATTTCTTATATGATTTTTTTGAAGTATCGATTTTTTCGATACCTGTGATTTTATTTCAAGTAATTTTTGCTTTTATCATTGACGATTTATATTTTTATTTTATGCACAGATGGATGCATGAAAACAAATTTATTTTGAGAAAAATCCATTCTATTCATCACAGAGCAACTACTCCATTTCCCTTAGAATATTTATACGGTCATCCACTTGAATGGATTATGGGGATGTTTGGCGTTGTTTTAGGCTTCGGATTAATTTTACTCCTTATGCCTATTAATATTTATGCATTTTGGCTTTTTGGTGCGCTAAGAAATTTACACGAAATTCACATACACTCAGATTTAAAACTACCATTTATTAGCAAGATTCCTTTTATCAGTGAAACAAGACACCACGATGATCATCATGCTAAATTAACAGGTAATTATTCCTCGACTTTCACTTGGATGGATCGTATTTTTAAATCAGAATTTAAAGATTAAAAAATGAAATATATAGTTCCAATTTTATTTTTTTTCTATTCAACGTTTCTATTTTCTCAAAACTCAAAATTTACTTTAAGTATTAAGTTAACAAATATTCAAAGTCAAAAAGGATATATACAAATTGGATTATATAACGACCCGAGTAAATTCCCAAAAGTAGGAAAAACATATAAAATCATAAGACTTAGACCTGATGGAAATAGTTTAAATTATCTATTTCAAGATTTAGAACCTGCTAATTATGCTGTTTGTGTTTACCATGATGAAAACAACAATAATAGCTGCGACAAGAATTTTTTTGGCGTTCCAAAAGAAGCATATGCTTTTATGAATGATGTACGACCTATTTTTTCAATTCCAAATTTTGAAGAGTGTTCTATTAACTTAAATAAAGATAAGTTAAGCATCATTAAAATGATTTATTGATCAGGAACAATTTTTAAGCTAAAATCGCTTGATTCCTTAAAATCAAATAAAACTTCCCAAACGTGTTAATTTCGCCTTTACTCTATCTCCAATTTTAACATCAATTTTAGTCCCCAATGGTAAAAAAACATCAATTCTAGAGCCAAATTTTATAAAACCAAACTCCTCTCCTTGCTTTGCTTTATCTCCAATTTCTGTATAATAACATATTCTTCGAGCTACAGCTCCAGCAATTTGACGAAAAAGAATTTCTACTCCATTTTTATGTTCAACGACAATCGTTGTTCGTTCATTTTCTGTACTACTTTTCGGATGCCACGCAACTAAAAATAAGCCTGGATGATACTTTACATATTTTGTAATTCCACCGATTGGAAAATAATTTGCATGTACGTTCAATGGCGACATAAAAATTGAAATCTGAATGCGCTTCCCTTTGAAATATTCAGTCTCCTCGGTTTCTTCAATAACCACAACTTTTCCGTCTGCTGGACAAACAATATCCATTTCGCTAAATTCACATTTACGATGTGGAATCCTAAAGAATTGAACAATTAAGTAAAGAAATAAAAGAAGTACTAATTGAATTAAGATGTAAAAAATAAATTTCTCATTACAGTATAAAAACCAAAAATTTAAAAAAGACAAAACCACTACTATTATCAAAGTAGTAATCATTATTCCAAATCCTTCGCGATGTAATTTCATAGTTTTTATTTACCAGTATAAATGTAACATTGCCCACGAATAGAAAAAAGGGATTGCAAATAATGCAGCATCAAAGCGATCGAGTATTCCTCCATGACCAGGTAAAATTGTACCAGAATCTTTAATGTTTAAGCTTCTTTTAAAAAGAGATTCTAACAAGTCACCATAAATAGAACATGGAGCAATAATTAAAGCAGAAACCATCCAAAATAATTCCTCCCCTTTGTTGATATATGCACCAATTATATAACCTAAAATAAGTGTAAATAGTATTCCTCCAAGCGCCCCCTCCCAAGTTTTATTGGGAGAAATTCGTTCGAACAACTTTCTTTTTCCAAGTACGCGTCCGATGCAATAGGCAAAGCAATCGTTGGTCCAGATTAGCAAGAACATTCCAACAATTAAAGGCAAATAAGAGGTGTTCCTCAAATTTAAATCAATTGTCAAATAAAAAGGAATGACAATATAAATTATCCCAAAGACTAAAACAGAGATATTGACAATAGGGTTTTCTTGCTTTTTCCATAATTCATTAAGAATTAAAGTAAAAAATAAGGGAAATATGATGGTAATGGAAATAATGGGCAAAATCTTTAAACTTATTCCAACCAATAGAGAGAAAATAAAAACACCAATAAAAACACCAATTTCTTTACTGATCTTCACAATAGGATGCTGGTCAAACAAACGGTAGTATTCAATTAATCCAAGCAGCATGAAAAGTGAAAATATAGAAATTTGAGTATATGGTCCATAAAAAATAGAACCAAGAACAACTATTCCAAATAATAATCCTGTGATACTTCGAGTTGCTAAGTTACCCATTGACATCTGCAATCAATTTTAGTGCTTCAGTTTTAAAATCCGAAGTTACATATATTTCATAACTTCCAAAATTGTTGAAAGATGAATCCATTGTATTTCTAAATTGAAAGGGAATTTCAAGCTCTGTTAGGGATGACTTAATTTGTTCAAAGATGAAAAAGTTAGTTGTGTCCAGCACTCGTATTAATTCCATAATTCAGATTTTTAAGCTTTTCCTTTAGGAATACTATCTTTTTTCTCTTTATTAGTCAGAGTTTTTGCAGAGTTTACTGAAGTTTTACGTTGCTTCTTTTCTTTAACAGGGATTTCTTTAATTTCCACAAGTTCTGCAATTTCCCATTCCCGTTTACCAAAAATAATTTCTAGATCTTCTTTGAAAATAACTTCTGTTTCCAAAAGTTTTTCTGCAAGTGCACTTAATTTTTCTTTATTATCTGCAAGTATTTTTAAAGCTCGTTTATACTGAAATTCAATCATTTTACTAGCTTCTTCATCAATCACTCTCGCCAAATCATCAGAATATGGTTTTGTAAATGCATCGCGTCCTTGAGAATCATAGAAAGAAACATTACCTATTCGCTCATTTAAGCCATATATTGAAACCATTGCATAAGCTTGCTTGGTGACTTTTTCTAAATCACTTAATGCACCTGTGCTAATTCTTCCAAAAATTAATTGTTCTGCTGCTCTGCCTCCCAATGCTGAACACATTTCGTCTAAAATTTGCTCTGTGGTTGTAATACTTCTTTCTTCAGGTAAGTACCATGCTGCCCCCAATGATTGACCGCGGGGTACGATTGTTACTTTCACTAATGGATGCGCATATTCCAATAACCACGAAATAGTTGCATGTCCTGCTTCATGATAAGCAATTGTTTTTTTCTCATCTTTTGTGATGATTTTATTTTTCTTCTCTAATCCACCAATAATTCGATCAACAGCATCTAAAAAATCTTGTTTTTCAACTTGCTTTTTATTTTTTCTTGCAGCAATTAATGCAGCTTCGTTACACATGTTTGCAATATCAGCTCCAGAAAATCCAGGTGTCTGCTTAGCAAGAAAATCTACAACAATGTCTTTCCCTAATTTCAAGGGCTTCAAGTGTACTTGGAAGATTTCTTTTCGTTCATTTAAATCTGGCATGTCAACATAAATCTGACGGTCAAAACGTCCAGCGCGCATAAGAGCACTATCCAACACATCCGATCTATTTGTTGCTGCTAATATTATAACTCCAGAATTTGTCCCAAAACCGTCCATTTCAGTGAGCAATTGATTTAAGGTATTTTCACGCTCATCATTAGAATTAAACCCGTTGTTCTTCCCTCTTGCTCTTCCGATGGCATCAATTTCATCAATAAAAATGATTGACGGTGCTTTTTCTTTTGCTTGCTTGAATAAATCCCTAACACGTGACGCACCAACACCTACAAACATTTCCACAAAATCAGATCCTGAAAGAGAGAAAAATGGAACTTTTGCTTCCCCTGCAACTGCTTTAGCCAGCAAGGTTTTACCTGTTCCTGGAGGTCCAACAAGTAATGCTCCCTTTGGAATTTTTGCGCCTAATTCAGTATATTTTTTTGGGTTTTTTAAAAACTCTACAATTTCTACAATTTCTTCTTTTGCACCAGCTAATCCAGCAACATCAGCAAAAGTGATATTTGTGGATTTTCCTTTATCATACACTTGTGCACGTGATTTACCAATATTAAATATCTGGCTTCCGCCACCACCGCCACCACCGCCTGACATGCGACGCATTACAAAAATCCAAATGATAATGATTAATGCAAAAGGAAGTAGATAGCTAAGAATTTGCCCTAAATAATTTACTTCATTGACATTTTGGAAATTTCGGTATCCTTTTTCTTTTAGTTCTTCTTCAAAATTTGCGTGGCTTCCTATATTCTCTAATTCAAATTTTATTTCTTTATTTTTAACAGGTCCATCTTTAGAAAGCGCCTTTTTCATTTCAGCTAGTTCTCCTTTTTTTGCTTGCTTTACAAGAGTTTTTCCTTTAGCATTTAAATAAAAATCAGCCTTTACTTGATTTATAATACGTACATTTCTAACACCTTTGTTTTCAACCAAATTGAAAAATGTTTCCCGGGAATTAATAGTAGCAACTGCATCAGAGCTAACGTATAACTGAAACGCTATTAATGCAAATCCAAGTGCTGCATAGATCCAATAAATTGAAAATGGACTTTTCTTTTTCTCTTTTGACATAAATAATTAATCTAAATTTTTAATATCTGTTCGTATTGCATCTGCCCATAATTCTTCAAGCTGAAAGAATGAGCGAGCATCCTTGTAAAAAATATGGCCTACAACATTAATATAATCGAGTAAAACCCACTCACTATTGTTTTTTCCCTCTATGTGCCAGGGTTTTTCTTGAAGTATTTTGCGAGAATGACGTGTAACAGCATTGGAAATACCATCAACATGTGTATTTGAATCGCCACTACAAATAACGAAAAAATCACAAACAGCGCTCGTTAAGTGCCTTAAATCAAGAATGACAATGTCTTTGGCTTTATTTTCTTGCATTCCATCTACTATGGTTTGACAAAGTATTTCTGATTCGCTGCTTTTTTTTGCTTTTGGCATTTTAATTCTTGTTAATTTACAAATCTAACTGATAAATTTTAATTTTGACCTCGTCTTAAAACAAAACTCATTTAGAATGCTTTTCGGAAAAGAAATAATCCATTTATCGGATGTTGATTCTACTAACAATTTTGCTGCCAAGTTGTTTTCAGACAAGCTTTGTCAAAATGGTTCGGTAATAATGTCAGACTGTCAAATAAATGGAAAAGGACAAAGAGGTAGTATTTGGCAATCTGAAAATGGTAAAAATCTTCTTTGCACCTTTGTTTATCGTCCCGACAATCTGTCAGTTGAAAACCAAGCTCAGATTAATTGGGCTACTAGCTTGGCAGTGCTTAAAACTTTAGGGAAATTTGGGCTTATTGCAAAAATAAAATGGCCAAATGATGTGTTAGTAAACGAAACAAAAATTTGTGGAATATTAATAGAAAATCAAGTAAGTGGCAATTTTCTTTCTACTTCATTTATAGGAATAGGACTAAATATTAATCAACAGAATTTTTTTGACTTTCCAGCAACAAGTATTCGAAATGAAACTGGAAACACATTTCTTATACGAGAAATTTTAGATGGCTTAATTAAAGAAATGAACCACTATTTTTTACTTGTAAACTCAACTAATTCAGAATTGAAAAAAGAGTATTTATCTAGTTTGTATCGTTTTAAAGAAAAAAGTTTTTTTGAAGCAGAAAATGAGGTTTTTGAAGGTGCAATTATTGATGTTTCTTCAGCTGGCTTGTTAGTAATAGAAAAAAATGGAAAGTGCCTCGAATTTGGACTTAAAACTATCAAGTATTGTTAAAATGCTCCTCTAGCTTGTGCGACATGAAGTTAAAAAGAGCTTGTAGTGGTTTTTCTACCATCATTTTAAGAAATGAATTTACTTCACCATCAAATTCAATGAAGCCCTCTGTCTTCTCCCCTTTATCCTCTAGATTTACTGATAATTTAAATGGAAAAGGCGACTTTTCACCTGATTTTAAGAAAATTTTTGTGGCTTCTGAACCATTTTGAATAAGAGAAATAACAATTGCACCCTGAACTTTGAACGAACATTGATTTTCATCGGCTTTAAAATCAGAAATTTTATCATGGGGCAAAATAAGTTCAAGATTTCTTGCATCGGATAAAAATGCATGAACATCCTCTATAGATGCTGAAATTACTACTTTATCACTTTTTAATTCCATTATTACTTTTCTTGCATCCAAATTGAGGGATTTTCTCTCCAGCTTTGTAGCTGTACTAAATCATCTTGAGATATGTAATTTGAGTTGAGAGCTTGTTCAATTAATACAGCATAATCTGTTAATGTTAAAATTGGGCATTCTGCTTTACTAAAATTTTCCTCAGCAATTTTGAACCCGTAAGTAAAGATTGCAGCAAGACCTTTCACATCTAATCCTCCCTCTCTAAGTGCATTAACAGCTTTTATACTACTTCCTCCAGTAGAAATCAAATCTTCAATTAAAATAACACGTTGGCCTTTTTGAAATGAACCTTCAATTGTATTTCCCATTCCGTGGTCTTTCGCAACACTTCTTACATAAATAAAGGGCAAGCCTAATTCCTGAGCCACTAAAACTCCTTGAGGAACACCACCTGTCGCAACACCAGCTATTACATCAGGTTTGCCAAATTTTAAAATGATGTTTTCACAAAATGCTTGTCTGATGTGGGTTCTTACTCCGGGATGAGACAATGTTACTCGGTTATCACAATAAATGGGTGATTTCCATCCTGAAGCCCAGCTAAAAGGGTTTTTGGGTTGAAGTTTTACAGCTTTTACTTGAAGAAGAAGTTCTGCCACTTTTAAAGCTGTCTCTTTGTTTTCAATCATGCTGCAAAAATAGGAAGTATTTATTGATCAATGACTAATTTAGTTTATCAATCTCAATTTCTTTTAATTCAGATTAAAGCTATTGAATTTTTATTATTTAAAATAAGGCCTATTTTACTATCTTTGCAAGCAGAATAATTATTATGGAAACCCCGAAAACGTACGACTCAAGCAAAGCGGAAGAAAGATGGTATAAGCATTGGATTGTCAAAAATTACTTTCATTCAACTCCAGATAAAAGAGAGCCGTATACGATTGTTATTCCTCCACCAAATGTAACGGGAGTTTTACACATGGGGCATATGTTGAATAATACAATTCAAGATGTATTGGTTCGAAGAGCCCGCATGCTTGGTAAAAATGCTTGCTGGGTACCAGGAACTGATCACGCGTCAATTGCCACAGAAGCAAAAGTGGTTCAAAAGTTAAAGCAAGAAGGCATTTCTAAAAGTGATTTGACACGCGAAGAATTTTTAAGCCACGCATTTGAGTGGAAAGAAAAACATGGTGGAATTATTCTTGAACAACTAAAAAAATTAGGCGCTTCATGCGATTGGGAACGCACACATTTTACAATGGATAAAGAGTATTCTGAATCTGTTGAAAATGTATTTATTGATTTATTTCAAAAAGGAAAAATATACCGCGGTGTTCGAATGGTTAATTGGGATCCCGAGGCACTAACTGCAGTTTCTGATGAGGAAGTGATTTACAAAGAAGTTAATTCTCGCTTGTTTTATCTGAGGTATAAAGTCAAAGATAGTGTAGATGAATGGCTTACCATTGCTACAACTCGACCTGAAACAATATTAGGTGATACAGGAATTTGTGTGAATCCGAACGATCAACGCTACAAACATTTACATGGCAAGATGGTTATCGTTCCTTTAATCAATCGAGAAATACCAGTTGTTGCAGATGATTATGTTGATGTTGAATTTGGAACGGGCTGCTTAAAAATAACTCCTGCCCATGACATAAATGATTATGAAATTGGAAAGAAGTTCAATATGGAAATTATTGATGTTTTCAATGAAAATGGAACTTTGAATAGTTACGGCTTGCATTATGAAGGGATTGACCGTTTTGAGGTTAGAAAGCTTATTGAGAAAGAATTACACGATAAAGGTTATTTGGTAAAAACGGAGGATTATATCAATAAAGTTGGTTTTTCTGAGCGTACAAATGCCGTTATTGAACCCAAATTATCATTGCAATGGTTCTTAAATATGAAAGAATTATCGAAGCCAGCCTTGGAAAATGTAATGAATGGAAATATTCAGTTTCATCCTGAAAAGTTTAAAAATACCTATCGTCATTGGATGGAAAATGTTAAAGATTGGTGTATTTCTCGTCAACTTTGGTGGGGACACCGAATTCCTGCATGGTATTTTGGAACGGGACTAAATGATTTTGTTGTTGCAAAAACTGCTTCTGAAGCAGCGAAATTCGCAAGTGAGAAATCTGGAAAATTAATTCTGGAAAATCAAGTTAGACAAGATGAAGATGTTTTAGATACTTGGTTCTCAAGTTGGCTATGGCCGATTTCTGTTTTTAATGGACTAACACAACCAAAAAACCCCGAAATAAACTATTATTATCCAACAAATGATTTGGTAACTGCTCCAGAAATAATGTTCTTTTGGGTAGGGAGAATGATAATTGCAGGATATGAATATATGGGTGCTTTGCCCTTTAAAAATGTATATTACACGGGAATTGTTCGCGATAAATTAGGACGTAAAATGTCGAAATCTTTGGGGAATTCTCCGGATCCTCTTGATTTAATTCAACAGTTTGGTGCTGACGGCGTAAGGGTTGGCGTTTTGATTTCTTCCCCGGCTGGAAATGATTTACCTTTTGATAGCTCACAATGCGAACAAGGTAGAAATTTTACGAATAAAGTTTGGAACGCTTATCGCTTGGTTTCTTCATGGGAAGTTCGCGAAATAGAACAACCTCAATCTTCAATAATAGCCATCTCATGGTTTGAAAATCGCTTTCAAAAAATCCTTGCAGAAATTAATGATTTATTCGATAAATTTAAAATTTCTGAGGCTTTAATGTCAATTTATAAGTTGGTGTGGGATGATTTTTGTTCGTGGTATCTTGAAATGATTAAACCCGGATACGAACAGCCAATTGATGCAAAAACGATCTCAAGCACTAAAAAGTTTTTTGAAGAATTACTAAAATTAATGCAGCCTTTTACTCCTTTTGTTGCTGAAGAATTATGGCATTTACTTGAAAAAAGAATCGATGGTGACGACATCATCCTTTCTCAATGGCCAAGTGTAAAACCATACAATCAGTTAGTTTTAACAAATTTTGATAAGGCTGTTGAAGTAATTACACAAATCAGAAATATTCGCAAGAAAAACAACATTGCAACTAAAGTTAAATTAGAACTTTACATCTGTAAATCTAAAGATGTCATAACAGAATTTGATCCAGTTATTATTAAAATGGGTAATTTATCTTGTTTGGAATACCAAGTTGAAAAAATCCCAAATGCAAATTCATTTATCGTATCTGGAAATGAATATTTTATTCCTTTTGGACAAAGCATTGATGTTGCTGATGAAATTGAAAAAATAAAAGAAGCCTTAGACTACACGCGTGGATTCTTGAAAAGTGTTCAAGGAAAATTACAAAACGAGCGTTTTATTGCGAGTGCCCCAGAAAATATTATAGCGAGTGAAAAAGTAAAGGAGGCTGATGCATTAAATAAAATAAATTTATTGCAGGAGAAATTAAATTCTTTAGATCAATAGAAAGAGCTATTTATAAGAATTAATTCCTTATTTCAGAATTAGAAAAATTTAAAGTCTACTCTTCTATTTTTTTTCTTTCCTTCTCTAGTTTTATTTGATTTTATGGGTTTCTTTTCTCCTTTAAATTCAAATTCAATTCTTTCTTTTTTGATTCCCTTTTTAAGTAAATATTCCATTATTGCTTCAGCGCGTCTCTTGGATAGGTTTTCATTGTAGCCATCTGACCCATCTGAATCAGTATTTCCAATAATTATTATCCGAATATCCGAATGGCTAAATAAAATTTTTACGATGCTCATTAAGTATTCTTCAAATTCCCCTTTTATATAAGATTTATCGCTTTCAAAATAGATGGATTCAAATTTAAACTCTTTTAATTCTGTTAGTCTCCGCTCTTGGGATGATATGCCATGTTCTATATCAAAAATAAATCGATCAATCCAGTTGTGAGAAACTAGATTCAATGGAGTTTCGTTAAAATCAAATTGCGCTCTAAAAAGCATGATTTTCCCATTTATTTGAGTGGTTTTTTTGCAGATATACTTTCCTTCTAAATAGCCGGTTTTTTCGTTGAATGCTAGTTCAAAGTTTAATAAACAATTAAAAAGTTGATCGGAGTTATTCTTAGAATATTTCTTTAGTTGAAAATTAATTTTATTTTTAGAGCTTGATTTACCAGTTAGTTGAGCTATAGAATACGCTGGTTCTCCATAAATTTCTTGCCTAAATCTTCCTTCTAAAAGTCCATTCACAAGATAAAATGAAAAATAAACAGGCTTACTATTTTTTATTGAATCTCCATTTTGAATCATTATTCCTTGCCATTCTCCTGTTATTTTAACTTGGGAAAATGAAAAAAGACTAATTATATTAAATAGAAAAAACAGTAATTTGATTTTCATACTATTGTATTCGTATTTTTACAGATAATGTTCCAATAATTAAGAACTTTAAAAAGATTTCTTTGTTATAAGTCTAAAATCTATTTATGAAAACTATTTTATATTTTATCTTAAGTACTATGCTATTATCTTCCTCCTCAACTACTGAGTCTATTCATCAATTTGTGGTTACAGACATTGAAGGCAATAAGTTTGATTTTTCCACACTTAAAGGAAAAAAAATTATGGTTGTAAATACTGCATCTCGTTGTGGTTTAACTCCTCAATATGAAAAATTAGAAGAATTATACACTAAGTATAAGTCAAAGAATTTTGTGATTGTTGGCTTTCCTGCTAATGATTTTTTAATGCAGGAGCCCGGCTCTAATGAGGATATTGCAAAATTTTGTAAGAAAAACTATGGTGTTTCTTTCCCGATGATGTCAAAGATTTCTGTAAATGGCAAAAAAATACATCCAGTTTATAAATTTTTGACTAAAAAAAGCCAAAATGGATTGAAGGATAATAAAGTAGAATGGAATTTCCAAAAATATTTATTGGACGAAAATGGCTATTTGGCTCGTGTTATTTCACCGTCTACAGCACCAGATGATGCATCAATTGTTGAATGGATCAATAAATAGGTAAAAAGTGAATATTTTGTTGATAAGTTAAGGCTTTCAACAATTTTTTACATCTCATAAATCAGTCAAAATTCTTATTTTTGTTATGCTTCAAATAAAAATAGAAGCTTAAATAAAATAGTATGGCTGAAGAAGAAAGAAGAGATAATTATTCTGCGGATAATATCCAAGTTTTAGAAGGTTTAGAGGCGGTTAGAAAACGCCCTGCAATGTACATTGGAGATGTTGGATCGAGAGGTTTGCATCATTTAGTGTATGAAGTTGTCGATAACTCAATTGATGAGGCCTTAGCAGGATATTGTAATTCAATACAAGTTTTAATAAATGCAGATAATTCCGTAACTGTTAAAGACAACGGTCGTGGAATTCCAACGGCAATGCACACCAAAGAGAAAAAATCTGCTCTTGAAGTTGTAATGACAGTTTTACACGCAGGTGGAAAATTCGACAAAGATACTTACAAAGTCTCTGGTGGATTACATGGAGTTGGTGTTTCTTGTGTTAACGCACTTTCTATTGAATTTAAAGCTACTGTAAGAAGAGAAGGAAAAGTTTTTCAACAAGAATACTCCATTGGAAAACCTTTATACGATGTTAAAGTTGTTGGTGAATCAAATGAAACAGGAACTGAAGTTACTTTTAAACCAGATGCAACAATTTTTGAAGCTACAGAATATAATTTTGATATTATTGCTGCACGTATGCGTGAGTTGGCCTTTTTGAATAAGGGAATTACAATTACATTGTCAGATTTACGCGATTTAGACGACGAAGGTGTTGCAGCTGTTACCACGTATCATTCAGAAGGTGGACTTCGTGAATTTGCCCAATACCTTGATCGTAACCGCGAAGCTTTGATAAGTGATGTAATTTATTTTGAAGGTGAAAGAGAAAATATTCCGGTGGAAGTTGCTTTGACATACAATACTTCTTATACTGAAAACATTCAAGCCTATGTAAATAATATAAATACGCATGAAGGAGGAACACATTTATCAGGATTTCGTCGTGGCTTGACAAATACTTTAAAAAAATACGCTACAGATTCAGGGATATTAGCCCGTGAAAAAATTGAAATAGATGGGGATGATTTTCGTGAAGGCTTGACTGCAGTTGTTTCTGTAAAAGTACAGGAGCCACAATTTGAAGGTCAGACTAAAACTAAATTAGGAAATAGAGAAGTAACAGCACCAGTAAGTCAAGCAGTTTCTGAAATGTTATCTGCTTATTTAGAAGAACATCCCGCAGAAGCAAAATTAATAGTCGAAAAAGTAATATTAGCAGCAAAAGCTCGACACGCAGCGCGTAAAGCTCGTGAAATGGTTCAGCGCAAAAGCATATTAATGGGTTCTGGACTTCCTGGTAAACTTGCCGATTGTTCGGAAAAAGATCCTGCTGCTTGTGAGATTTATTTTGTCGAGGGAGATTCGGCGGGTGGTACAGCAAAACAAGGTCGCGATCGTCATTTTCAAGCAATAATGCCCTTGAGAGGAAAAATTTTGAATGTTGAAAAAGCCATGCAGCATAAAATCTTCGAAAATGAAGAGATTAAAAATATGTATACTGCACTTGGTGTAAGAATTGGAACGGAAGAAGATTCAAAAGCACTTAACCTCGAAAAATTACGCTACCATAAAATTATTATTATGTGTGACGCCGATGTAGATGGTTCGCATATTGAAACTTTAATTTTAACGTTCTTTTTTCGTTTTATGAAAGTCTTAATTGAGAATGGATACATTTACATTGCAACTCCACCGTTATATCAAGTAAAAAAAGGAGGGAAATCTGATTATGCTTGGAACGAAGATCAACGAGATAAATTAATAAATGATTTAAAAGGTGGAGGTAGTGAATCTTCAGTAAATGTTCAACGTTATAAAGGTCTTGGTGAGATGAATGCCGAGCAACTTTGGGAAACGACAATGAATCCTGAGAGTAGAACACTACGACAGGTTACAATTGATAATGCTGCAGAATGCGATCAGATTTTTTCTATGTTGATGGGAGATGATGTTCCACCTCGAAGAGAATTTATCGAAAAGAATGCTAAATATGCTAAAATCGACGTTTAGAAATCTTTTTTACATTCTTAAATTTAGAGCTAGCTCGATTATCTTCGTTTTAGTTCTTCTAATTATAGGCTATTCATTTAGATACGTAGACCAATCGCAGAATATACTATCTGAGCATTCATTGGAAATACCTTTGGTTTTAAATGGTGAAAAGCTTATTCAACACTCAGGGTATTCATTCGTTTACAGCGAAGAACATGAACAAGCAAAATGGATTGCTTATGTTCTAAATAATAAAGAACTTGATGGAACATTTGATCGATCAGATAATTTCAGAGAAGACCCATTTGTTTCTTCAGGTTCAGCTGATAATTCAGATTACGCAAAAAGTGGTTACGATCGAGGCCATCTAGCACCTGCAGCAGATATGAAATGGTCTGAAAAAGCAATGTCAGAATCATTTTATTATAGTAATATGAGTCCTCAATTACCAGCATTTAATAGAGGTATTTGGAAAGTACTTGAAAAAAAAGTGCGCGATTGGGCTTTAGAAAACGATTCAATTCTAATTGTTACTGGTCCAATTCTCCCATCTAAAAATGAAAAGAAACTTGCTACAATTGGCCATAATTCTGTGGCAGTTCCTGAATATTATTATAAAGCAATATTGGATTTTAAAAAGGAGAAATCTAAATGTATAGCGTTTATTTTACCAAATAAAGGTTCTAAAATGCCTCTTCAAAGCTTTATGGTCTCAATTGATTACTTAGAGAAATTTTCAGAAATTGATTTCTTCTATAAATTAGATGATAAAATAGAAAATAATGTAGAGTCCAAAATCTGTAAAGAATGCTGGACTTGGTAATCTTAAATTTCTAGCCCAATTGAAAGTTAATAGGCAATCTACATCTAGTTCTAGATTTTTTTCCTTTTGCCTCTCCAGGTGTCCATTTTGGCATACTGCGCACAATTCTTTTTGCTTCGTTATCAATATCTTTACTAACACCTCTTTCAATGGAGACATTTGAAATACTACCATCAGCTTCTACCACAAATGATAAATAAACTTTTCCTTGCTCATTCATTTCAATAGATGTAGGAGGGTATAGAATATTTTGTTGAATATACTTCATCATTGCTTGTGCTCCACCTATGAATTCAGCTTCAACATCTGGAAATTCAATAATTTCTTCTTCAACAATAATAGTTTCCTCAGCAACTTCAACAACCGGTGGCACTTCAACAACAGTTATTGGTTCTTCTTCTGTATTTTCTTGTTCTACAATATTCTCCGTTACTGGAGGTGGAGCATTTACTTGTGCAGTTGCAGCAGGTGGTGGAGGAGTTTCTTCCTTTTTTTCTTCTTGCTGGTAAACATTTTCAGCAGATTTCTCATTTAATTCTCCCATTCCATTATCACCACTGATTGTTTGGAAGGTAAATGCTGCAAGTACTATACCTGCTATATAATTAAGACCCACCATGAACAAACTTGAGCGAATTGGCTCTAAGTCTGCTTCGTTACTTTTTTTATTTTCCATCTTTTATAAAATTACTTAATTTTCAAAATATTTATTTACTTAAGAAGTGCTTCATAAGCAATCTTATCTAATAATGCATCTAGTTCATTTATGTTACTATATTTTACTTTAATCATCCATCCTTCACCATAAGGATCTGTATTAACTAATTCTGGATTATTTTCTAAGGATTCATTAAATAAAAATATTTCTCCTGTAAGTGGCATAAATAAATCAGAAACAGTTTTAACTGCTTCAATTGACCCAAAAACAGCCTCTTTTTCCATTGTTTCACCGATAGTTTCAATTTCTACGAATACAATATCACCAAGCTCGCTTTGAGCAAATTCAGTAATACCAATTGTCGCCTCATCACCATTTATAAGTACCCATTCGTGGTCTTTTGTATATTTTAGATTCGCTGGGATATTCATTTTTTAATTCTTTTTACAAATGTAATTATTTTGTTTATTCAAATCAACAATTTTATAAACTCTTTATGATTTGATAATCCTTAAATTTGTACTATGACAATTGAAAATTTTAAAGATTTAACAAATAGAGTTGCTGCAATTCAATCTTATCTTAAAATTGATGAGAAACGCATGCATTTAAAAGAAGCAGAATTAAAAACACAAGATCCATCATTTTGGAATGATCCAAAAAAAGCAGAAGAGCAAATGAAGACTATTAGAGGATTAAAATACTGGGTAGAATCTTTTGATAATTCTAAAGCTTCAGTTGATGATTTAGGAGTTTTGTATGAGTTTGTAAAGGAAGGAATGACAAGCGAAGCTGAATTAGATAAATCGTATAAATTAATTTTAAAAGAGATTGAGGATTTAGAACTTAAAAACATGTTGTCAGGTGAGGAAGATTCCTTAAGCGCAGTTCTTCAAATAACAGCAGGAGCAGGAGGAACAGAAAGTTGTGATTGGGCTTCAATGTTAATGAGGATGTATATGATGTGGGGTGAAAAAAAAGGCTGTAAAATTACAGAGCTTAATTTTCAAGAGGGTGATGTGGCAGGAGTTAAAACCGTTACATTAGAGTTTGAAGGAGAATTTGCATTTGGTTATTTAAAAGGTGAAAATGGAGTTCATCGACTTGTTAGAATCTCTCCTTTTGACTCAAATGCAAAGAGACACACCTCATTTGTTTCAGTTTATGTTTATCCTTTGGTAGATGATAACATTGAAATAAATGTAAATCCTGCAGATGTTTCTTTTGAAACCTTTCGTTCTGGAGGTGCTGGTGGTCAAAATGTCAATAAAGTTGAAACTGCTGTTCGTTTGCGGCATGCGCCATCTGGAATTATTATTGAAAACTCTGAATCGCGCTCTCAACTTGCAAATAAAGAAAAAGCGCTTCAGTTATTGCGCTCTCAACTCTATGAATTAGAACTTCGTGAAAGATTGGAAAAACGGTCAGAAATAGAGGCAGGTAAAAAGAAAATAGAGTGGGGCTCTCAAATTAGGAATTATGTTATGCAGCCCTATAAACTTGTAAAAGATGTTCGCACAGGAACAGAAACTGCAGATGTAGACGGAGTTATGGACGGTGAAATAGATCAATTTCTAAAATCGTTCTTAATGATGTATGGGTCTTAGCTGACATTTATAAATGAGGAATTAAAAGTTCAAGGGCAATTCCACGAGAACCTTTTAACAAAATAGTTTTTTTACTTAGCTTGTTTTTTGAGAGGAATTCTTTATAGTCTTCTATATAATTAAAACCGTCTTTAGTTAAACTTTTAAAAATAGGGCCAACTGTAATAAACTCTAAATTATTATCAAAACAAAAAGTTAGAATTTTTTTATGTTCCGCTATGCTTTCTTCCCCAAGCTCTAACATATCTCCTAGAATAGCAATTTTATTTTGTTCTTTCAACATCAAAAAACTTTCTAAGGCTGCAAGCATACTGGAGGGATTTGCATTGTAACAGTCAATTATCAATTCATTATTATTCGTTTTTAAAACTTGCGAACGATTATTTGAAGGCACATAATTGCTTATAGCCTCATTGATTAAAACATTACTTACCTTGAACAAATGCCCAAAAGTTATTGCTACTAAAAAATTATAAAAATTATAATTACCAATCATTTTAGTAGTAATGGGGGGGGATTCGTAATTTTCTGTCTTATAACTTAGTTCAACAAACGGTGTTAATCCTTCTAATTGTCCTTGAACCGCCGAATTTTTATTAGTGCTGTAGAGCATTCGTCTTGAATAATCTTTTGTAGCATTATTTAATATTTCATCATCAGCGTTTACAATAAATTCTCCTTTTGTATAAGAAATAAAATCAAAAAGCTCAAGTTTTGTATTAAGAACACCTTCAAAATTTATAAACCCTTCAAGGTGAGCTTTACCAATATTTGTTATAATTCCACAGTTTGGCTCAGCTATTTCTGCTAATTCTTTAATGTCTCCAGGCTTATTCGCGCCCATTTCAATAATTGCAAGCTCATGCTTATCATTCAATTGGAGTAGGGTGAGAGGAACTCCAAGATGGTTATTCAGATTTCCTTTTGTGCATAATACATTGTATTTTTGAGATAGAACAGCATTTATTAGTTCCTTCGTACTTGTTTTACCATTACTCCCTGTAATTCCAATAATTGGGATGTTAAATTTTAAACGATGAAAATTTGCTAATTTTTGAAGATATAGTAAGGAGTTCTCTACCCAAAATATATTTATTTCATTTGAGATTGATTTGTCTTCTACTATTGCAAATTTAGCTCCAGCTTCTATTGCTTTTTCTGCATAAAGATTTCCATCAAATCGATCGCCTTTTATAGCTATAAAAAGTGAATCTTTTTCTATAGTTCTAGAATCTATTGAAATTCTTCTTGTTTTGTAAAAAATCCAAAATAGTTTTTCCATCCTACAAATATGCAAAAAAAAAGCTCGAAGAATTCTTCGAACTTTTCATAATTCAGTAGTATTATTTTTTTCTATTACCTCTTGGACTGCCTAGTCTGTCCATAGCACATCTAAATCCGATTACATCTGATGATTTGTCTTCATCCAAGAATCTCCTATTTCCAGACGATAACCAGTATGATCTGTCAGCCCATGAACCACCTTTGTAAACTCTAGATTTATCAGAAATTAGAGTAGTTGGTGCACCACTTGATCCAAACGCTATATCTTGATTATCTAAGTCTTTGTTCTCAAATTGGTTTTGATACATAACTTGTTTAGGGTCTCTTTTACCTTGATTGATTTCATCTTTACGTTTTTGATTATTGTAATAAATAGAAGATTCTAAATCTCCATCTAGGTAATCACGGTAATCATCTTTCCGATAGTTTAATCTTCCAGCATTTTCCTCAACGGTAACATTTCTCCAACGTTGTTTCCCTTTTGTCTCTGATATAAATTCAGTTAAACCATTTCGCAGTGTAATTATCCATGTTGCAATGGTTGGATCATTTTTGAAATTAGTAAACATAGAGTCTAAAAAATCTCTACCAAAAAGAGGATCTCTTGCATCGTCATTACCGTTAAGCCAAATTGAACCTGGAATTATTGTTGTTTGGTCATTATTCCCTCTAATATCTCCTTTATTAATTAGAACAAGAGATTTATTTCCGAATAAAGCATTTTCAACATATGCTGATGCAGCACTCTGCCTGTTAGCATTCATAAGGAAAATAGCAGTATCGAGATGCATATTTAGGGAATCTAGAAATAAAAATTGTCTTCTTTCTTGTTCACTTAATGATCTATTATTAGATAAATATTCTTTACTTAATGTATTGAATCTGTATTTTTTTTGATCTTGCCTCTGGTTAATTCTAGAATTGCTAGAATTACTATTTATCAGTGGTTGTTGAGCCAAATCTCTAACTTCAATATTAATTTTCTTTATTGTGGTAATTTTTTTGGAATCAGTAAATGTCAAAGTAAATATGTAGTTACCCGGGGAATTAAAAAACACTACAGCTGAATCAAGGGATTGCTTATTATCTTTAAATTGAACATCAGTTGATTGATCGACACTCCAAGAATATTTTAAGTTTGTTTTGCTTTTACCGTTGTAAAAACTTCTCAAAACAACTGAATCTTTATTGTTAGTAATGACACTAGAGCTAGTTATATATAAATCACTTTTCTTTTCATTTTCTAATCTTATACGTTCCGTATCATTTGTGTATTGGTCTACGTATTTGCCTGTAATACCGTCAATTTTAAGATTTGTTTTTGATAAATACATAATACGCGCAAATTCATTTACATATTCTTTCATACCATGAACATCATACAAGTTTTCCATAGCTTTAACAGGTTTATCGTATAGACCATTAGGAACGAGAAGTTGTGTTTTGTATACGTTACCTCTAAATGGCATAAACTCTTCAAAAGATTCACTTGACATAGGGCGATAAACATCCATTACCCATTCTGATACATTTCCAGCCATGTGATATAATCCGTAATCATTTGGCCAGAATTCATCAACTCTGACAGTAATATCTCCACCGTCATTAAGATTGCCTGCTACTCCCATCATATCTCCACGACCTCTCATAAAATTAGCTTGGATTTTACCAGCAAACTCTTTTTCATCTTGCCTCACATAATGACCATCCCATGGATAGATTCTTCTGTCATTTATGTTTTCAGACTCAGGATCTAAATTTCCAATTAGTCCAATTGCAGCAAATTCCCACTCAGCTTCTGTGGGGAGTCTATAATTTGGAAGTAAAATACCATCTTCCATTTTAACAGCTCGTTTGCCTAAACACATTACTTCATTCTTTTTAAGATTTGCATATAATGGATCATAATTAGTTAATTGATAAGGATCACGAGGAATTTCTCTTCCTTTTGATTCTTTAGTATCAAGAGTATAGCCGTAATCGCCTTTCATTTTATATTTCCCTTCTTTTGTAAGTCTTACTTTTCCATTTCTATCTTTCTCAAGCTTGTCATCTTTAATTGTATAATTACCATTCAGATAATTTTCTGTACTAAACATATTTTCTGGTTTAGATTGAAATTTTTTATCGAAATCTTTGTTATTTACTGCTCCAATGTCTCCATCTTTTTCGTTATACAAATCTGCGAAGTGCCATTTCAGTATACCCTCACGAACAAGAATACCTTCATTTACTCGATCTGTTCGCCACTTACAGAATTCGTTTGCTTGAAGCCATGATACGCCAACTACTGGATAATCATTGTAGGAAGGGTGACGCAAGTAATATTCAACATATTTCTCTCTATATCCTAGGGCTTTTCTCCAAGCTAAAGTATCAGGCAATGATTTTTTGTATACATGTGGGTAGGTTTTGTGATAAACTCTTTTCATCCAATTAATATATTCTAGCCAGTGCAAATTTGTTACTTCAGTTCTATCTAAATAAAATGAACCAACCGTAACTTTAGCAGCTCTAGAATTCCAATCAAACATTATATCTTGTTCTGTTCTACCCATTGTAAAAACACCACCTTCAATTAATACAAGACCCGGTCCAGTCTCTTGTTCTTTCTCATCAATTTTCTCAAATCCACCATTTTTATAGTCATTAAATTCCCATCCAGTTGAGGTGGATTTACTACTATTAGTAGAGCTTGTTATTTTTTCTTTTGCACAAGAAGAAATGATTATCATCACAATAATTATAAGTCCTGATAGTCTTTTTGAGGTTGATCTCATTTTTTTAACTTTACGATTAATAAATAAGTATTTTTTTTTTATTTGTTACATTAAAATGAAGGACATGAAATTTTTCTAAAATTTTTAGCTTTCTTTTTGCATTTTAAATTTATGCCCATTGAAATTTCGTGGGATCCGCCAGTAATTGCATTTCCAAGTTTTGAAACTGTTAAGTCATAGCTATAACCGATTTTTATTTTTTCAGTGGCTATTCCTAAAGAAACAATAAATGCATCTCTATTTCTATACCATATTCCCGAAGTAAAAATACCATATTTCAAGTAAGCACCTATATTTAGCTCTTGAAAACCATTTTGGTATTGGTAAATAATGTTAGGCATTAAAGTAGTTTTATTAGAATATTTACCTTTGTTACCAATGTTGATTATTGCCCCAACATGTCCAGTCATTCTAATTGGCAGCCTAGAATCCCCTAAAATTAGAGATTCATCTGGCCTGTTTAAATGATTTCCTGCAATACCAAAATAAAAACTTTTTCCATATCCAACAATTCCAGCTGATGCATCAAAAAATCCTCTTTGCCCACCTCTTGGAACATCTCCAGTTTGGTAAATAAATCCTCTCCTTGGATCAATCATATCCCCAAAGGTTAATTTATCCCAATCAAGAAATTTTTGAAAATAAGCAGCTTTAACGCCGAGCATCAAGGAGAATTTTCGATTTATTTTTAAGTTGTATGAATAAATTCCTCCAATCATACTTGTTTGAATTGTTGCTTGCCCTTGTTGATCGTGCATTGCAATTATACCCAATCCGCCTGAAATGCTTTTAGCATAGGTGTCAAAAGCAGCACAATAAGTAACATAATTTCCCGATAAACTTGGCCATTCGTTACGATAATTTAATGAAATTCTAGGACAACCAGTTGTTCCTGCAAACGCAGGATTTAAATATATTGGATTTGAATAAAACTGAGTAAAAGTTGGGTCTTGTGTTCGTGCTTCAAAAATATTAAACACTAAAAATAGTGATAATATGAAAGTAGTATGTAGAATGTTAATTTTCACAAACTTAGATTTAAATATTAAAATTATAAACGTAATTTATGCTTCAAAGGTTACAAATATCGCTTAATTTTGAAATATATGCTAATTTAATTCGTTTTTTATAGAAAACAACAAATTTAGATGAAGATTAACTATTTTATTCCATATTTATTTTTGTGTTTAGCGAATTTTTCATTCTCACAGGATATTTTATTAGAATTAAATTGGCAAAAACCAGTGGAACACATTTTTGAAGGAAAGACGTACTTTATTCCCTCAATTGAAGGTCAAGAATCTAGTGGTGGAAAACCAAATTATTTTTATTTAAAATATTTAAAAAATAACGCTAAACCTATTTTGAATGATATAGTTTTTGAATTAGCACCAGAGACTGACTTTAAACAACTATCAGCATTAAACATTCAGTTATCTGAAAATCTTGAAATTTGTTACCAAGTAACAAAAGCAGCAAATGATTATTATTTTGCTGTAAATATCTTTCCATATAAACTAATAAATAATCAATTACACCGTGTTAAAAAGATGATTTTTGAATTAGCTGAAGCTTCAGTAGTTGGTCATCAAAAAGACTTTGTCACATCCTCTGTTCTTGAGGATGGAAGTGGCTTGTGGTATAAAATTGCAGTCAATAAAGATGGAATTTATAAAATTGATAAAAATTTCCTTGAATCCTGTGGTATTTCTACAAATGGATTAAACCCCGCACATATTCATATTTATGGGAATGGAGAAGGAGTTTTACCAGAATTAAACTCAAGTCCTAGAATTGATGATTTAGCTAAAAACGCATTATTTATCCAGGGTGAAGCTGATGGCAGTTTTGATGCTAATGATTACATACTTTTTTATGGTCATGGACCGCACAGATGGCAAGCAAATGGAACGGTTGATTTTGATCGCAAACAAAATATTTATTCCGATAATTCATATTATTTTATTAATATAAACTCTGCAGAAACACCTTTAAGAATAGAAACTTTGCCTGAAATACAGGGGGTCACCAATTCTGAAATTTCTTCCTATGATTACCGTGATGTCTATGAAAATGATTTAGTCAATTTAGTTGGTGGTGGACAGCGGTGGTATGGCGAATTATTTGATGTTGAATTGGAAAAAACATTCACGTTTACAATTCCAAATATTGATACGAGCCCAATTATGTTTAAAACAGCACTTGCGTCAAATTCTTCAAACTCAGCTGGTACGGCACAAAATTATAGTATTAATGGAGTCACATTAAGCGAAAGTTCTTTACCAAGTTTAGGATCTGGTTTTGCTCGCTCTAATAAATCTTTTCAGTTGAATAATCCTGTTTCATCTTTGCCACTCAAGATTAAAATAACTCGAAATAGTCCAAATACACTGACATATTTAGATAGAATTGTTTTAAATACAAGGCGAAAACTTGTCTTTTTTGGAACACAATTTGGTTTCAGAAATTTGAGCATTAAGGATTCACTTTCCTTAGTTTCCTATTCCACCTCAAACTTTCCATCGAATGGTTTTATTTGGGATATTTCTGATCGTCAAAAACCAAAAAAGATTTCAGGAACATTAACTGGTTCAACTTACACTTTTAAAACTTATGCTATTTACAAAGAATATGTTGCTTCTAATGGATCCTCTTATTTAACACCTGAAAAAGTTGCTTCAGTTTCAAATCAAAATCTACATGCATTACCACAAGCAGACTTTTTAATTGTTTCGCATCCAGATTTTTTAGTACAAGCAAATCGTTTAGCTGATTTACATCGTGAAGAAGGTTTGAGTGTTCATGTTTCAACAACAGAGCAGATTTTTAATGAATTTAGTTCTGGTGCCCCAGATCCAACTGCAATTAGAATGTTTGCTAAAATGTTTTATGACCGTGGAGCTTTGGCTCCCTCAACAAAGCCAAAATACCTATTACTTTTCGGCGATGGGACGTATGATCCAAAAAATCGAGTTCCGAATAACAATAATTTTGTTTTAACCTACCAGGTTGAAAGCAGTGAAAATTATATTGATGCGATGGTTACAGATGATTATTATGGAATGTTAGATGATAATGAAGCTATTTCAGCTATAGATTTATTAGACATTGGAGTCGGCCGAATTTTAGCGAGTAACTTAACTCAAGCAAAGCAACAAGTTGATAAAATTGAACATTATATGAAAAATGGGTCTAATTTATTTTCCTCTGCTGAGGGTTCCTGCTGCTTAGGAGAATCTTCAACTGATACTTACGGAGATTGGAGAACAAAATATGTACAAATTGCTGACGATGAAGAAGACGGATATTTTATTAAAAATGATACAGAGCCTCAGTACAATAATGTAAAAACTGATCATTTTGAGATGAACTGTGATAAATTATACTTGGACGCATATCCTCAAGAAACTTCAGCAGGTGGACAAAGGTATCCTGAGTTGCAAAATGCAATTACAGACCGGGTGCAACGCGGAGCCCTAGTTGTTAATTATGTTGGGCATGGTGGTGAGGTTGGATTAGCTGAAGAGCGCGTTGTAACAATACCTCAAATAAATAGTTGGACAAATATCAATAAGTTACATTTGTTTGTCTCTGCTACATGTGAATTTACAAAATACGATGACCCAGCTAGAGTTTCAGCTGGAGAATGGGTTGCATTAAATCCAAATGGTGGCGCAATTGCATTAATGACGACTACAAGAGCTGTTTATTTTAGCGTAAATACAACAACAGGATTAGCCTTTTTTAATAATGTTTTTGATCGTAATCCTGACGGCTCGCCTTTAACTTTTGGAGAAATTGTGAAACGAACAAAGAATTCATCTGGAAACAGCAATAATAAGCGAAGTTTCACATTAATTGGAGATCCAGCCTTAAAGATTGCTATACCAACATTTAAAGTTATTACAGATAGCATTAATGGTAAAAATCCTTTAATCGAAATAGACACTTTAAATGCCTTGAGTAAAGTTCGAATTAAAGGTCATTTAATAAATAATTCTGGAAATTTAATGTCTTCGTTTAACGGTGTTCTTAATCCCTCTATTTTTGACAAACCTAAAAAGCAAACAACCTTGGGTCAGGATAATGGTTCTCCTGAAATAGAGTATGAATTGCAGCGAAATATTATCTATAAAGGTAAATGTTCTGTGGTAAATGGTTTTTTTGATTTTTCCTTTATTGTTCCAAAAGATATTGCTTTGAATATTGGGCGAGGAAAAATAAGTTATTATGCTTTTGGTCAAGGAATTGATGCAATAGGTGCAGATACAAATTTTAGAATTGGGGGAATTGATCCAAATGGAATTAATGATGATATTGGTCCAGATTTAGAGTTGTATTTAAATGATGAAAAATTTATAAGCGGCAGTATTTCCGATGAGAATCCAGTTTTGTTTTTAAAAGCATTTGATGAAAATGGAATTAATACTATTGGCAATGGCATTGGCCATGATATTGTTGCAATTTTAGATGGAAAAACTTCTGATCCAATTGTTTTAAATGACTATTATACTACAAATCTGAACGATTATAAATCTGGAGAAGTTCGCTATCAATTTAAGGGATTATTGGCTGGAGAACATACACTTGAAGTAAAAGCTTGGGATGTCAACAATAATTCTTCCACTGAGCGGTTAAATTTTACAGTCCGAGAAAAGCAAAAGCCTAATATTGAGCGTGTCTATAATTATCCAAATCCATTTACAACTAAGACAGAATTTATGTTTGAGCATAATCTTTCGTGCAATAGTTTAGATGTTCAAGTTCAAGTTTACACTGTTTCAGGCAGACTTGTAAAAACGATAAATAAGTATATTACAAGCAAAGGATTTCGTGAATCTGGAATTGAGTGGGATGGTTTGGATGATTTTGGTGATCGCTTGGCAAAAGGTGTTTATATTTACAGATTAAAAATCAGTAACTCAGAGAATCTAAGTGCTGAAAAAACAGAAAAGTTGGTTATTTTGCGTTAGTAAACAATATAAAACAGCATTTAACGTATTCATATATCAATTTATCAATTTATTTCAATGAAATTCATAGGATTTTTTCTTTTGACTTTAGGCCTGTCATTTTTTTCTTTTGCTCAACCAAATGGAGGGGGTTCAGGAGTTACGGATAATGACCTTCAATTAAATACTATCACAACTTCATTGCCTTTTATGGCAATAACGCCAGATTCAAGAGCTGGTGGAATGGGAGATGCAGGAACTGCATTAAGTCCAAGTTCTACATCCATATATTGGAATACTTCTATATTGAGTTTCGCAAAACAAAAGTCTGAAATTAGTATGTCTTACACACCTTGGCTAAGGCAATTAACAAATGACATCTCTTTATCCTATTTATCGGCATATTACAAGATTAACAAAACCCATACAGTTGGAGGATCGTTGCGTTATTTTAGTTTAGGAGAAATTACATTCACCGATGCCCAGGGTAATGTATTACGTGATGATAAACCAAGTGAATTTGAATTAACTGGTGCTTATGCTTTTCGCTTGGCAAAAAGATTTAGTATTGGAATAAATGGAAAATTTGCTTATTCTAATCTAACAGGAGGAATACCTGTTGCAGGCGTAAACACAAAACCAGGCATTGTAGGCGCTACAGATTTATCCTTTACGTATTTAAATGATGAAGCAAAAATAGGTAAGATTAAAGGTGTTTATACTTGTGCAATCACCTTAAATAACATTGGAAATAAAGTGGCTTATTCTGAATTATCTAGAAGAGATTTTATTCCAATGAATATGAAAATTGGAAATTCATTCACTGTGCAAAATAACAGTTATAACAAGTTAACATTTTCGGTTGATCTTCAACGCTTATTAGTTCCTACTCCAGCAAAGTATGACATAATTGATGGACAAAATACTTTGATATCTGGTAAATCAAATGATATAGGTGTTATAGCTGGAATGCTTCAATCTTTTTCTGATGCTCCTGGTACAGTTTTAGAAGATGAAGATGGAAACTATATCCAAAATGAAGATGGAACTTACGCAATTGCTAAATGGTCACGTTTAAAAGAAGAATTAAGTGAAATCAATATTGCTGCAGGAGTTGAATGGTGGTACAACGAAGTTTTTGCTTTGCGTTCTGGAATTTTTTATGAAAGTAAAAACAAAGGGAATCGCCAATTCTTAAATCTAGGAGCATCTTTGAAGTACAATGCCTTTGCTATTGACTTTTCTTATTTGACCTCTCTAAATGGTCGTCAAAGTCCGTTAGCAAATACCCTGCGTTTCACACTGCGATTTAATATCGGAGGAGTTACTACAGCAAAAACAGAAGAACCAGAATAATATGCAAACTTTTCGAATAGGTTTTGGTGTTGATGTGCATCAACTTGCAGAAAATCAACCTTTGATTATTGGCGGTGTTAAAATCGAATCAAATAGTGGATCCGTAGGCCATTCAGACGCTGATGTTCTGTTACATGCAATATGCGATGCACTTTTAGGAGCTGCAAATCTTCGCGACATTGGCTTTCATTTTTCAGATACAGATCCTCAATACAAGGGAATTGATTCTACGATATTACTTTTAAATGTCTTTCAAAAAATCAATGAAAAGGGTTATTCAGTTGTTAATATTGACTGCACAGTCGTTTTAGAAAAACCAAAGTTAAATCCTTATATTCCTAACATGCAAACGATAATAGCAAAGCTAATTGGTGTTGAGGAAGACGCAGTCTCATTGAAAGCAACAACTCATGAAAAGGTAGATTCTTTTGGGGAAAGCAGAGCAATAAAAGCGTATGCTTCTGCTTTGTTAACGAAGGAAAACTAAGATTGAGTCAATAAATTACCCACCAAAGTCGTCGAAACGCACGTTTTCATTAGGAACTCCCCACTCATCACACAATTTTAGTATTGCATTGTTCATCATTGGAGGACCACAGAAATAGAATTCTAAGTCTTCAGGAGATTCATGGCTGTTAAGATACTGATCGATTACAGCTTGGTGAACAAATCCAACAAATCCATCTCCAGTCATATCATTCATATCTTTCTTTTCAGTCCAATTGTCTTCAGGCAAAGGTTCTGAAAGAACAAGATAAAATTTAAAGTTTGGAAAATCTTTCTCTAAATCTCTGAAATAATGGATATAAAACAATTCCTCTTTCGAGCGACCACCGTACCAGAATGTTACTTTTCGTCCTGTTTTGATTGTCTTGAATAATTCGTAAAGGTGAGAACGCATTGGCGCCATACCTGCACCACCACCAATGTAGATCATTTCCGCATCTGATTCATTGATGAAAAATTCGCCATAAGGTCCAGAAATAATTGTTTTATCACCTTCTTTCAAGCTAAAAATATAGGAAGATGCAATTCCAGGATTTACATTCATCCAAGCATTCCTCGCTCTGTCCCATGGTGGAGTTGCAATTCTTACATTCAACATAACGCGTCTTCCTTCAGCAGGATAAGAGGCCATAGAATAAGCACGAATAACTTCCTCCTCATTTTTCATTACTAAATCCCACATTCCAAATTTATCCCAATGTTTTTTAAATTTATCAAGTTCTCCCGGGTGATCTTGCGGATGTGCATCGATGTTCATTTCAGAATACTTCACTTCACATACTGGAATCTTTATTTGAATATAGCCGCCAGCTTTGTAGTCCATATCTTCTGGAATTTCTACAATAAATTCTTTAATAAAAGTTGCAACGTTGTGATTAGAAATAACTGTAGCTTCCCATTCTTTGATTCCAAGAACTTCTTCTTCCACATGAATTTTCATATTCTCTTTCACCTTCACTTGACAACCTAAACGCCAATTATCTGAGATTTGCTTTCGCGAAAAATGTGGTATTTCAGTTGGTAAAATTTCTCCACCACCTTCTAAAACTTGGCATTTACATTGAACACATGTTCCACCACCACCACAAGCAGAAGGTAAAAAAACACCATTATTGCTTAATGTAGTAAGTAAGGTTGAACCTCCACCTACCTCTACTATCCTTTCTCCATTATTAATATCGATTGAAATTAATCCTTTAGGAGTAAGTTTAGCTTTTGCAAAAAGCAACATTGCTGTAAGTAATAATGTAACGAATAGAAAAATTACAATCGTTACAGTCATTAATAAACTTAAACTCATTGTTTACTTGATTTAGAAGTTGATAATTCATTTGTTTTTGAGGAAGAAGACTCTGAGTTTTTTGGTTTTTCTTTCTTTACTTCATCAACATATTTTATACCGCTAAAACTCATGAAAGCCATACCCATCAATCCAGTTATTATAAATGTAATTCCCAAACCTTTCAGTGGAGCAGGAATTTTGGAATAACGAATTTTTTCACGAATACCGGCTATTAAGATAATTGCAATTGCCCAACCAATTCCAGAGCCCAATGAGAATGCTGTAACGTCTAAAAAAGTTGAATATTGACGCTCTTGCATAAACAAGGCGCCACCTAATATTGAGCAATTAACAGCGATAAGCGGCAAGAAAATTCCAAGTGCGCCATAAAGTGCTGGAGAGAATTTTTCTACAATCATTTCAACTAATTGCACAACAGAAGCAACAACAGCAATAAACATAATGAAAGAAATAAAACTTAAATCAATTTCCTTCCAAGCGGGATTTAACCATTCTAAAGCACCTGCTTTCAGTAAATAATTTTCTAAAAGCCAGTTCAAAGGAACTGTAACGACAAGAACAAAAACGACAGCTGCACCTAATCCTACGGCAGTTTTAACGGTCTTAGAAACGGCCAAATAAGAGCACATTCCGAGAAAGTAAGCAAAAATCATATTTTCCGAGAAAATAGACTTTATAAAAATATCTAAGGTAGTTTCCACTTTTTAAATTTTAGCTCGTTAATTAATTTTCTTCTTGTAATGAAGTATTTTTAGCTCGTTGAACCCAAATAATAATTCCCACAATTATGAGAGCCATCGGAGGAAGAATTATTAAATTATTATTTACGTAACCCATCGTGTACAATCCAGTTTCTTCACCAGGAACTGCAGATCCAAGAATTTTTACTCCAAATAAGCTTCCTGAACCTAATAATTCTCTAACAAAAGCAACGATTAAAAGAAGAATTGCATAGCCAGCCCCATTTCCTATTCCGTCTAGGAAAGATGGCCAAGGTTTATTCGCCATTGCGTATGCTTCAAAACGCCCCATGATAATACAATTTGTAATAATCAAACCAACAAATACAGAAAGTTGTTCTGAAATATCTGGTAAATACGCTTTTAATATCTCATTAACGATAATTACCAATGCAGCAGCAACAACTAATTGAACGATGATACGAATACGTGGCGGCATGATATTTCTTAGTGCAGAAATAACATAATTTCCCATTGCAGTAACGAAAATAACGGAAAGCCCCATTACTAAGGCAATATCCATTTTTACTGTAATTGCAAGCGAAGAACAAATTCCAAGAACTTGTACAGTTACAGGATTATTATCAGTAAGAGGTTCAATCAATAATTTCCTATTTTTTTTAGAAAACAATGATTCTGAAGGCGCTTTTATTTTTACAAGGTTTTCACTCATTTTAATTATTATAAAGTTTTAAAATAGACAGTATATGGAACTAAGCAGCGGTTCATCATTTCTTCTACACCTTCTGAAGTTATTGTCCCACCTGATATTCCATCAATTTTAGTTGTTTGTCCTCCAGTTCCATCTTTTACCACATCAAATTTTTGATAGTCACCATTTTCATCAGTGATTTTCTCATCACCTTTTACCCAGCGATCAATAAAAAAACCAAGCGAAATTTCTGCCCCAAGTCCAGGAGTTTCTCCTTTGTGACCAAATGAAGCACCTGCGATCGAACTTTTATCTTCTGCGATGCAAACATTTCCCCAAATAGGTCCCCACAGTCCCATTCCAACAATTGGAATAATATAAAGTGTTTTTCCTTCTTTCTTTGCAGTAAACATAGGATAAGTACGTTTGTTTACAGCTATAGTTTTATCTTTATATTGTGCTTGAATATTTGTTTGGAAAGCCGCATCTTTCCCTTTTTCTCCATCAGCTATAACTTTTCCATTTACATCGATAACAACTCCGCCTGTAATGTATTTTTCATATTCTGCCTCGGCATTTTCTCTTGAAACTTTCATCATCTCATCAGGAGAAAGTAAGGCAGAAAGAACTTCCATCTTTTTTTTAATTTCGCCATTTGCTTCTTGTCTTTCTTTAAGACTAATTGCCAAAAACGCTAATAATCCTCCAACAACTACAACCATAATCGTAGCGAAAATGATTGTATAAGCGTTACTTTCTTTATCCATTGCCATCTTTATGCAGTTTTAATTCGTTTTAATCTACGGTTGATATTTCCTTGAATTACATAATAATCAATTATTGGAGCAGAAATATTCATGAATAGAATTGCAAGAAAAACACCTTCGGGATATGCTGGATTTAAAACACGAATTAAGATTGCAAGTAAACCACCAAGGAATCCGTATACTAATTTTCCTTTTGCTGTTTGAGCAGCGCTGACAGGATCTGTTGCCATAAAGATTGCACCAAAGGCAAAACTACCAATTACCAAGTGGTAAACAGCGGGTAGTTCAAAATAAGGATTTCCACCGATTAAATTCAATAATAATCCCATTGCAAGTCCACCTACAAAAAAGGAAGCCATAATTCTCAAGGATCCAACACCTGTTATGAGTAAAATTCCCGCACCAATAAGACATGCTAAAGTTGATGTTTCACCAATAGAACCTGGAATCATTCCGATAAAAGATTCTGAAAAGGTATATTCAGACTTAAAGCCATTTAAATTCTGAAAAACAGGTTTATCTGACATAAAAGTTGCCAAATCTCCTAGCGCAGTAGAACCAGTAAATCCATCAACTTTAGTCGTTTCAGTACCGGCCATCCAAACTTTATCGCCAGACATAGAAGTTGGATATGCAAAAAATAAAAAGGCTCGAGCCGTTAGTGCTACATTGATAATATTCATTCCCGTTCCACCAAAAATTTCTTTACCTATAATTACAGCAAATGCCGTTGCAACGCCAACCATCCAGAGAGGAACATCAGCAGGCATAGTTAAAGGAATAAGCATTCCAGACACTAAAAATCCCTCGTGCAAAGAGTGACCTCGTAGCATACCAAAGATGAATTCAATACCAAGCCCTACACCATAGGAAACAACAATTAAAGGAAGAACAATAAGAGAGCCATTCCAGAACTTATTCAAGCCATTTTCCCAGAATGGTAAATTTCTATTTCCTAATTCTGCAACCATTTGCCAATGACCTGTATTGTAAATTCCAAAAAGTAAACATGGAATTAAGGCGATGATTACCATCATCATGGTTCTTTTTAAATCTACGCCATCGCGAATATGAGCACCTTTTGTAGTTACTAACTTTGGGGTGAATGCAAAGGTTGCAATTGTTTCAAACAAAGGATTCCATTTTTCATACTTCGCACCTTTTACGAAGTTGGGTTCCATTTTGTGTAATATATTCTCTAAGAATTTCACTGTTCTATTTTTTTAGTATTACAAACATTCTTCAGCAACTATGTCTAATCCTTTTCGGATTTCGTCTTGGATATTAATTTTTGTTGTACAAACATATTCGCACAACGCAAAATCCTCCGGTGCAACTTCATAAATCCCCAAATTTTCCATTCCATCGATATCTTTAGTCATTGCAGCTTTCACTAATTGCATTGGGAAAATATCGAAAGGAAATACTCGTTCTAGTTCACCAGTTACAACAAAAGCTCTTTCCTCGCCATTAGTATTGGTATCTAAAACAAATTGTTTTGATTTTGGCAGTAAAAAAGTAGGGAAAAGTCGCGAATTAGAAAACTTATCAAAACCAAGTCCTAACCAACCTTTTGTGAGGAAGAATTTATAATTGTCTCCTTCAGGAATAACTGTAATTTGATTGTGATAATATCCTAAATAATCATTTTGTTGTTTTTGATCTCCCGTCAATACATTTCCAGAAATAAAACGAACATGATTTCCTTTAACTTTCCCTTTTAAAATACCATCTAGGTTAGTTCCGATAAGCACATTGTAATACTGGGGCTCACTTACTTCAGAGCCAGAAAGAGCAATTGTTCTACGAGCATTTAATTTCCCCGTATTAAAATAATTACCAATAATAACAAGATCTTGAATATTGATTGTCCATATATATTCTCCTTTATTAATTGGATCAATGTGATGAATTTGTGTACCCACATTTCCTGCAGGATGTTTTCCTGCGAATTTGTTTATTTCAACTCCTTTAATATTTGAAAATAGTGCGCTATCATTTTTAGCATCAATATTCAAATGTACCTTTCCTTTAGTTAATTGACAAAGAGCATTAAAACCAGTTTGTAAATCTTCCTCTCGGCCTTCCAAGATAAAATTATAATCTGGCGCTAGAGGCGAACTATCAAATGCTGAAACAAATATTGCTTTTGGTTCTTGATTCTGATCAGCAATTACATCTATGGGTCTTTGTTTTATAAAAGGCCATAAACCACAAGCAAGCATTTTTGTTTTTAATTCTTCAGAAGAAAGTTTGCTTACATCTTCGGCTGATCCATTTTTATATTCTTGATTTTCACTAGTTTCGATTAAAACTTGTAAAATTTTTCTTTTTTCACCTCGAATTATTGATTTTACCGTTCCGCTTGCTGGAGTCACAAATTGAAGTGCTTCATTTGTTTTATCAAAAAAAAGAGGATCACCAATTTTTACAGAATCACCTTCTTTAACCAGTAATTTTGGATTTAAACCATGAAAGTCTAAGGGACTTACACAAATTATTCTTGAATTCGGTAAAATTTTTAGCTGCTTTTCCGCTAATCCTTGTAACCTAATGTCTAAGCCTTTGTGAATACTGACTAATCGTGACATGAAGAGAGTGTTTTTATAAATTCTGCACAAAATTACTCAATTTATTTTGATAGATTGCTTTTTCTTTTCATCATTTTTTTTGAAATTTGGAATGAATTTAAATAAGAGCAGAAATTCAACAACTTTTAGTAATTTTCGTTATATTTATGATTATTAAATGAAGTTTATTTTATGGAACAAAAAATAGAGCAAAAAATAATTATTTCAGTTTCTACTTGGTTTCGCGAAGACTTGTCTGATGTTGAGAACAATAATTTTTTCTTTAACTACAAAATCAACATTCAAAATACGAGTAATGATCGTGTTCAATTGACCCATCGATATTGGAAAATCGAACATCTCACTCTTGGTTCAAGCGTTGTTAGTGGATCTGGCGTAATCGGAGAACAACCAATTTTAGGGAAAAATGAGTCCTTTGAGTACATTAGTGGTTGTGAATTATGGAATCCCTATGGAAGAATGAGTGGATTTTATTCTTTTTTAAACATAGAAACTAACGAAGAATTCACGATTGAAATCCCATCTTTTAAGATGGTTTATCCTCCGTTATTAAATTAGATAATTACGTGAATTATTTTTTTTGTTTCAAAAAATTCTTCTTTAAAAAAGTTACTTAAATCATATTCTTTGTAGCGGTATTTTACAGATTTCATTTCTTCTTTTAAATCCCCACCTTTCAAATAAAGGATTCCATTTTTTAGTTTGTTGTTGCGTTCTTTTTTTATCTTATTTCTGACATAATTTATAAAAATAGGCATTTGCGTAACTGCTCTACTTATTACAAAATCAAAATTACCTTTTACATCTTCAGCCCTCAAATGTAAGCCCGTTACGTTTTTTAAACCGAGAGCGGCACAAACTTCATTTACAACTTTTATCTTCTTGCCAATCGAGTCAACTAAGGTAAACTGCACATCTGGAAACATAATAGCCATTGGAATTCCTGGGAATCCACCTCCTGTTCCAACATCAAGAATTTCTGAAGCTTTTTGAAAGCGAATTATTTTTGCGATGCCCAATGAATGCAAGACATGTCGTTCGTAAAAATTTTCCGTGTCTTTTCGTGAAATCACATTAATTTGTTGATTCCATTCTTCGTAAAGGTCTTTTAATCTTTCGAATTGTTGAACCTGTTCTTGTGATAAATTCGGGAAATAGTGAAGTATTTCTTTCACTTTTTAAATACTTTCTTTTGTTTTTTCAATCATGGAAGCAAGGAAATCGCGGGCCCGAAATAATTGAGCTTTTACGGTGCCCAAAGGAAGATTCATTTCTTCCGCAATTTCTTCATAACTCATTTCCTCAAAATATCTTTTTTCCACAAGCTCGCGGTATTTTGGTTTAAGTTTACTTACAAGCAAGCGCATGTGATCTATTCTTTGTCCTTGCATAATCGTTTCTTCAGGATTTAAACCGGTAGAACGCGCATCAATTTGTATAGATTCACCATCACTATTGCTGAATCCAGAATCCATAGAAGTAACTTGAATTCTTTTTTTTCGAATAAAATCAATACTATTATTGGAGGCAATTTTAAAAAGCCAGGTGCTAAAAGCAAAACTTGGTGAATATTGCTCAAGTCGATTAAATGCTTTACCAAATGCTTCAATTGTTAAATCGTCTGCATCGTCTGTATTTTTTACCATTTTGAGCATCGTAAAATAAATTGAATCACGGTAACGATCCATTAATTCTGCATAGGCTGCTTGCTTTCCTTTTTTTGCTTCCTCAACAAGAACTAAATCTTGTTTTGCTTTATCGGATAAATGTTCAAATTCTACCATTTATAAAACTTTTGACGCTCAGTCACATAATAAATTATTGGCATAAGAATAGCATATAAAAGATCCCAAAAGGGCAAAAATTTTATAAAATTATTTTCTTTCAGTTTCATCATGCATCGCCCTTGTATAAGCCATTTGTACGCGATTACAATTATAAAAATTGCTACGGATAAATTTCTAAAATCAGTACTAAAAAGCAAAGGAACAAACAAAAACCACATTAAAATCACTGAAATAGGATAAATTCCTAACAAACTTTTCTTAATAAGCCTATGTCTATTTGAAGTGGCATAAAGTTTTGCTTTTTGAGCCATCCATGTTGACCAAGTACTTGGTGCTGGAGAATAACAAAAGGTTTCAGGGTCAATTTCTACAGAATAATTTGATTTTTTTGCAGCTTCTTGAATAAATAAGTCATCATCACCTGAAGGTATTGCATAATGTGATTTAAAACCATTGACTGAATGAAAAACTTTTTTGGTATAAGCTAAATTTCTACCTACTGCCATGTAAGGCAATTTAGCCAGCGCCATAGAAAAATAATTTACCCCAACCCAAGCTGTATCAAAACGAATTAAATTATTAAGAAATCCTTTAACCTTTATATATGGAGCATAACCAATAATAATTTCATTTTTGGAAGAAAATTGATTTGACATTTTACTAATCCATTGATTGCTTTTAGGTTTGCAGTCTGCATCTGTAAGTAAAAAATGCTCGTATTTTGCTGCTTTAATGGCAAGTGTAATTGGCAATTTTTTTCCCGGTCTAAGGTGCTTATTTTTTTCTAATTCAACAACCCGAAGATTTTTAAATTGCTGTTGAAAAGCGGTTAATAACCAACCACTTTCGTCTATTGATTGATTATTTACCACAATTACTTCAAATTCTGGGTAATCTTGTTCTAAAATTGAAGGCAAGTTTTCATATAAATTATCTGAGTCATTTCGTGCTGCAATGATTATGCTTACGGGGACAGCTTTTTCTGTTTGCATGTATTCACGCTTTTTATAAAAAGATAAGCGCCCATGAATTATGCTTGTAAATAAAAATTGAATTGTCGCAGCAAGAGTAAAAACGACAAAAATTAGTGGAAAGAAGGTGTTAAAAAAATCAGAAATGTTGGACATTGTTAAAACTTGAGTACAAAGATGCCTTGCGAAATCAAATACCCGTATCTTTACCCAAAGTTTTTTTCAACATATTTATGCACTTTGAATTAATAAGTCACGATAAATCTTCTAAAGCCAGAGCAGGATTATTACACACAGACCACGGTATAATTGAGACTCCAATCTTCATGCCAGTTGGAACTGGAGGTTCTGTGAAAGGAGTTCATCAAAAAGAATTAAGCGAAGACATTCAAGCTCAAATCATTCTTGGAAACACTTACCATTTATTTTTAAGACCAGGAACAGAAATAATAGAAAAAGCAGGAGGTTTGCATAAGTTTATTTCATGGGATCGTCCGATGCTAACAGATAGTGGCGGTTACCAAGTTTATTCATTGTCAGGTTCCAGAAAAATAAATGAAGAGGGCGTAAAATTTCAATCTCATATCGATGGTTCTTATCATTTTTTTACACCTGAACGGGCAATAGAAATTCAACGATCTATAGGTGCAGATATAATTATGGCTTTTGATGAATGCACGCCTTATCCTTGTGATTATAATTACGCAAAAAAATCTATGCAAATGACACACCGTTGGCTGCATCGTTGTTTTGAGGCTTTTAATGCCACTGAATCAAAGTACGGATATAATCAAAGTCTTTTCCCAATCGTTCAAGGTAGCACTTACAAAGATTTAAGAACAGAATCAGCTGAAACAATTGCATCTTTTGGTGCAGAGGGCAATGCTATTGGCGGATTATCCGTTGGGGAACCAGAAGATGAATTATATGAAATGACAGAACATGTCTGTGCCATATTACCCTCCGATAAACCACGCTATTTAATGGGAGTTGGCACGCCAAAAAATTTATTGGAATGCATTGCCTTAGGAATTGATATGTTTGATTGTGTCATGCCAAGTCGTAATGCCCGCCACGGAATGTTATTTACAGAAAACGGGACAATTAATATTAAAAACGAAAAATGGGCCACTGATTTTTCACCAATCGACAAAGAAAGTCCTGTTTGGGTAGATCAAGTATATTCAAAAGCATATTTGCGCCATTTAATTAAAACAGGTGAGAATTTAGGGATACAAATAGCCACGATTCACAACTTATCTTTTTATCTTCGGTTAATGAAAGAGGCGAGAGAGAAAATCAAGTCAGGAGAATTTTCTATGTGGAAAAATAAGATGGTTAAACAATTAAGTCAACGTTTGTAAGGAAATTATATGTTATCAATAATTGATCGCTACATCATTCGAAAGTTTTTAACAACATTCTTCTTTATGTTGGGTATCATCATGTTGTTTGCGATGGTATTTGATATTTCTGAAAAATTGAGTGAGTTTATTTCCAATAAAGCACCTATAACAGGTATTTTTTTAGATTACTATTTGAATTTTATTCTTTTCTATGGAAATATGTTTTCATCGATGATTATTTTTCTTTCTGTAATTTGGTTTACCGCAAAAATGGCTCAAGACACAGAAATTATTCCAATTTGGTTTAGTGGGCGACCTCTTACTCGATTTTACAGACCCTATTTGATTGGAGCAACTGTTTTAATGCTTATTTCACTAGTTTTAAATCACTTTATCGTTCCATGGGCGAACAACAATCGCCTAGCATTTGAAGAAAAATATTACCGGGATGAAATAAGTGTCGAAGATTATCACGCTGATTACCCTGGAAATCAATCTGTTTATTTTTCAAATTATACCAATTCTGAAGGACAAGTTCATGATTTCACAATTCAGCGATGGAATGACAGTAATGAGGTAGTTTATTTTTTAAAAGCTCGTTATGCAAAGAACTATCCAGGGACAAATAAATGGCAATTAAAAGATTATTACGAAAAAGACATTTTATTCCCGGAGGGGACTCTCACATTTGGAGCTAAAAAAGATACTGTTTTTAACTTTGTAATGGAGGAAATGGCGCAGCGAAAAACAATTGCAGAAACGATGACATTTTCTGAGTTAAGGAATTTAATCTCACGAGAAAAATTAAAAGGATCTGCAGCTGTTTCATCTTATCAAATTGAGTTGCACCAGCGCACTTCTTACCCTTTTGCTGCATATATTTTAACAATTATAGGAGTTGCAGTATCCTCTCAGAAAAAAAGAGGTGGAATAGGTTTAAATATAGCAATCGGTTTAGGGTTTGTATTCATCTATATTTTTGCCATGAAGATGACGACTGTAGCAGCAATAAATGTTGGATTTCCTACGCTTTTAGCTGTCTGGATTCCGAATATTCTCTTTAGTATAGTTGCTTATGTTCTTTATCGTTTTGCTCAAAAATAAGGTCTTGTAAAGTAGACTCTTAACTAATTTATAAGAGCTCAATCACCATTCCATCTTCTGCTACGATTGTATCTTTAAATATTTGAGTGGCTTCGAGCAAATGACCTTCGCTATTTTCATATCGCGAAGAAAGGTGCCCTAACATTAATTTTTTAACATTTGCTTTTTGTGCTATTTCTGCAGCTTTTTTAGCGGTACTGTGTAGGGTTGACTTTGCTCGGTCTGCAAGTTCTTCTGTAAATGTTGCTTCATGATAAAGCAAGTCGACCCCCTGTATAGAATTCAAATATTTATCGCTTGGATAGGTATCTGAGCAATAAGCGTAAGACCTAGGATTTTTTGGCTCTAGAACACAGCTTCTAAAATCAATTTGTTTGCCATTTTCCAATACAATATTTTCTCCTCGCTTAAGTTTTGGATAATCTTTTAAGGGAATTGAGAGTTTTTTTGTTGCCTCTGCATTGATACTGTATTCTTTTGTTTTCTCTTCAATTTTAAAGCCACAGGTTGGAACTCTGTGTTTTAAAGGAAAACTTTTGACGCAAATTAGTTTATCTTCAAAAAGGACTTTTTCCTCAGTGAAATCTAGCGGAACAAAGTTGAGATTAAAATTCAATTGTTGTCCACCACAGCTAAAAATATCATTTAAAAGTGCATGAAGATTTTCAGGACCATAAATTGTAAGACCAGTATTTCTTCCTAAAAGATTCATGGTGCTTAACAAACCTGGAAGACCAAAAAAATGATCTCCGTGTAAGTGAGATATAAAAATATGGCTGATTTTCTGAAAATGAACACCGAATTTTCTTAATTGTGTTTGAGTTCCCTCTCCACAATCAATTAGTAAGTGTCGGTTTATGCAATCGATGTATTGAGCTGATGGTCCTCTTTTATTTGTTGGCAAAGCAGCACCACTTCCAAGTATGGTGATCTTAAAACTCAAAATTCAATCGCAGCTTGGGCTTCTTCAACTGTATCACAAATTTTAAATACGCGATCAAGTTGCGCAATTTCAATCATTTTTTGAACATTTCCCTGAAGTCCGCAAATTACGAATTTACCATTTGTATCTTTACAAAGTCTGTTTCCTATCAGTATTGCACTTAAACCTGATGAATCACAGTATTTTGATCTTGATAAATCTAAAACAATAGTATTGATCCCTGCGTTATTCAATAAAAAGAAATGGCTCTTTAATTCTGGAGCATTAGATGCATCTAGTTTCTCAACGTGTGAAGTAACGAAAGTGACATTTCTTATTTGGTCAGTTGAAAAGTTCATTTTAATCGTTTTGTCAAATTTAAAAATAATTAACGACCAATCTTAGCTGCGAGTAAATAAATTACCGCCATTCGAATTGCAACACCATTTTCAACTTGATTTAAAATTATACTTTGTTTAGAATCCGCAACATCGCTGGTAATTTCAACACCACGATTGATTGGACCTGGATGCATTACCACAATTTCTTTTGAAAGACTATTTAAAATTTCTTTGTTTAATCCAAATTGCATTGAATACTCTCTCAAGGATGGAAAATAACTAATTTCTTGTCTTTCTAACTGAATTCGCAGCATATTTGCAACATCACACCATTCCAATGCTTCTCTTAGATTGTGAGAAATTTTGACGTTTAATAAATGCATGTCTTTTGGAATAAGGGTTGTTGGACCGCAAACCATGACTTCTGCACCTAATTTCTGAAGACAATAAATATTAGATAATGCTACGCGAGAATGTAAAATATCTCCCACGATAACTACTTTTTTACCTTGTACAGCCCCAAGTTTTTCACGAATGGAGTAAGCATCTAAAAGTGCTTGAGTAGGATGTTCATGTGTTCCATCTCCAGCATTTATGACTTTGGCCTTCACTTTTTTCGATAAGAAAAGTGCTGCTCCCGGATTCGGATGCCGCATAACTACCATGTCCACTTTCATAGAAAGGATATTATTTACGGTATCGATAAGTGTCTCTCCTTTTTTTACTGAACTCCCAGAAGCACTGAAGTTAAGAATGTCTGCGGAAAGTCTTTTTTCTGCTAATTCAAAGGAAAGTTTTGTCCGTGTTGAATTTTCAAAAAAAATATTTGCAATTGTAATATCTCTCAGTGAAGGAACTTTTTTAATTGGTCGGTTAATTACTTCTTTAAAGCTATCTGCGGTTTTGAAGATTAAGTCGATGTCCTCTTTGCTGAGGTCTTTTATTCCGGTAAGATGATCTACACTTAAATTATTCATTTGAATCTTTTGTATACAATACTATTTTATCCTCACCTTCTATTTCTTGCCATTCTACTGATACGCGTTCTGAAATTAAGGAATCTACCATTTTTCCAACATAGTCTGCTTGTATTGGTAAATCTCTGCGAAAACGGCGGTCAATTAACACGAGTAATTCTACTTTCGATGGACGTCCAAATGTTAGTAATGCATCTAAACCAGCGCGAATTGTTCGTCCAGTATATAAGACATCGTCTACTAAAACTACTTTTTTATTTTCGAGGCTAAAATCAATATTTGTGATGCTTGGAATAAGTGGTTTTTCTCTTCTTCTAAAGTCATCCCTAAAAAAGGTAATATCGAGATTTCCGCAAACAATTTCTTTTCCTAAAATAATTTCAAGTTGCTTTTTTAACTGGGAAACAACATAGATTCCTCTTGGTTGAAGTCCAACTAAAACTGTATCTGAAAAATCGTTATGGGATTCAATTAATTCGTGGGAAAGTCTTTTCAATGTAAGTTCTAAGTGCTTGGAATTGAGAATGACTTGTTTTTCCATTAGCACAAAGATAAATAATTTTTTAGATATTAAGAAGGATTGTTATCGGCTTTGAAATCTGCAATGAGAAAGAAACTCCCAATTACCAAAAGTGTATCTTCCTTGGAAAGCAATTTTTTCAGCTTAGTTATGGCTAAATTAATATCCGTAAACACTTCTATTATTTTTGGATTTCGGGTTTTTAAATTTTGATATTCTTCAAATTTTCGACTTCTTTCATTATTAAATGCACATAAATAGATGTTTGCTTTATCTGGAAATAAGTTCAAGTGCAGGTTGATATCTTTGTCATTAGAAGAGCCAAGTAAAACAATTAATTTCCCTTTTGGGTTTAGAATAAGTGCATTTAGAGTTGCTTTTATACCGTCTTCATTATGAGAAACATCTAGAATAATAGTAGGATTTCTATTTATGTGTGTCATTCGAGCAAAGAGTCCTGTGTTCTCTTGTAGCTTATCAATACTTTTTTGAATTATTTTTCGTGAAATGGAGTAGGATAGTAGCTCCAAAGTTTTAAGTGCAGTTTGTAAATTTTCTATTTGGTAGGCTGGATAAAGTTCTATTGTATTATTTTTGTTTTCATCGGCAAAGAAAATTTTTGCTTTTTTTTCTTTTGCAATATCAGTAAATATTTCTTTAAGCTCATCCTGTGTTTTACCAATTACGACCGTTGTATTTTCTTTGATAATGCCGGCTTTTTCAAGTGCTATTTCCTTCAATGTATTCCCTAGAAATTTCATGTGATCCATGCCAATATTGGTAATTACGCTGATTTTAGGAAGTATGCAATTTGTTGCATCTAAACGCCCACCTAAACCAGTTTCGATAACACAAATGCTGCAATTTTTAGCTTGAAAATGAACTAAAGAAAGCACAAAAGTTATCTCAAAAAAAGAAGGTTCAAAGACTAGTTTTAATGCTTTAATTTTTGTGCAAAAAGAAATTACTTCTTCCTCCGCTATTTTTTCCCCATTTACTCTAATTCGCTCACGGAAATCAAAAATATGTGGTGAGGTAAAAAGCCCAACTTTTTCTTTTAATTCTGTCAGTATAGATGCTGTAAAAGAAGCTGTAGATCCTTTGCCATTTGTCCCAGCAATATGAATAAATTGTAATTTATCTTGTGGATTGTCAAATGAATTTAAAAGGGAAATTACATTTGATAAACCTGGTTTATAAGCCTCAGCCCCCAAATTTTGAAATGATGGAAATTGCTTAAATAACCATTCAATGCTTTTCTCGTACTTATTTAGCAAGGATTTTTACAGTATAAAAGGTATAAACTAAGCCAGCACCATTTTCTTTTTTGTATTTTACCTGTCGCATTACTTCATTAATAACTTGGTTAATAATACGTTGATCTGAGCAGGTTGTTTTAGATTTTATACTTTTTGCAGCTACGACTTCTCCATTCGCATTAACTGTTAATTGCAAATGAATATTACTATCAAAATCAATATCGTATAGAGGAAGACTGGCATTGCTTATCCTTAAGCGACTTTCCCCATTTCCTTTTCCAAGACCTCCATCTCCACCATCGCTGTTACCAGGCCCGCTAAATGGCCCATTTCCAGCTCCATTTTTACCTCCAGACCCGCCAGACCCAAAAGGATCTTGACTTTGCACTGTTGTAGATGCTTCATTATTGGCATCATTACCATTTGTTTTATTTGATTTCCCTGATTTATCAGAACTTCGTTTTGATTTTCCAGTAATAATTTCTTGTATTTGTTCCTTTGGTTTATTAACACGGTCATTAGATGGCGAACCACCGCCAATACTTCCGCTTTCAAGTTTTAAATCTTTCAGTAGTATTTCATCTATAACAGCTTCTGCTCTTACAACAACATCTTGAGCTGGTGGGTCGGCAATTTGGTAAGTAATAAGAAAGAGTAAGATCATCAATAGAATAATTGATGCAACTGCGCTAACTAATCCAGCTTTTACATCTTTTGGATCTGCTACTTGAGGGCTTGATATGTTAGTTTTTTCTGGCATTTATTTATCATAGGCTAAAACAGGGTCCCAACCATTTGCTTGTGCTAGGGCTAAAACATTAAAAATTGCCTCATAACTTGCTTTTCGATGTCCAGCAACTTTGAGTTTTAATTTTTGTGACTTTGCTACAGCGGCACCTGTAATTTCTTTAATTTCGTCAAAATCCATTGGATTACTCATGTCTCCTCCGGGCATTACTACATAGCGATTATCTTCTGTAATAACAACCATAGCCTCAACTGGATCTTGAACAGTAGGGAGGTTTTCTTCAGGTTTAGGTAAATCAATCGGAGTTTGGTTATTTGCCATTAAGCTCATGATAATGAAGAATATCAGCAACAAGAAGACGAGGTCCGTCATTGACGCCATTCCACCTTCTACTTTGACTTTATTTCTAGGGCGAAGATCCATTGTTTTATTTTTTTGGAGAATTCAACATATCCATGAATTCAAGTGCAGCATTTTCCATTTGATAAACAACTTTTCCTATTTGACCCACTAAGAAGTTGTAGCCCATAAATGCGAGAATACCTACAATTAATCCACCTACAGTAGTTACCATTGCTGTCATAATTCCTGGAGCAATTGTTTTCAGCTCAAGGGCACTAGAATTTTGTAAATCAATAAATACAACTACCATTCCTATTGTGGTTCCTAAGAAACCAATCATAGGTGCTGCACCCGCTGCAGTTGCCAAGAAGTTTAGGCGTTGTTCTAAGCGAAGAATTTCAAACTTTCCAGTATTTTCAATCGTTGCAGCAATACTTTCGTTTTTAGCAGAGCCTATACGTGAAATTCCTTTGGCAAGCATGATAGAAATTGGAGAATCTGAGGCCTCACATGCATCTTTTGCCCCTTGAATGTTATCATTGGCCAAATGAGTTTTAATGTTGTTAAGTAATCCTACATCTTCTTTTGTTGCCTTTCTAAGTGCCAAAAAGCGCTCTACAAAAACAAAAACGGTATAGCCTAACATGATTAAAAGGATTAAATTAATAAGCCAGCCAATTCCACCGTTAGACTGATCAATAATATCCCAAATGGGAACATTTTTTACACCAGTTGTTGTTTCATTACCTGTAGTAAGTCCTGGATTGGATTGTAGAAAAAAGAATAAGTTCATTTTGTTTTAACGTTTAAGTGATTAGAAGTTACGAAATAAAATAAAAAAAGCAATTCCACCAAAATATCCTAAGGCAGCAACTAAAGCAATATTTTTAAAGTACCAGAAGAATGAAATTTTTTCCATTCCCATTGCAACAACTCCTGCAGCCGAGCCAATAATAAGAATAGAACCACCTGTTCCAGCAGCATAAGCAATAAAATACCAAACATCAGTTCCAGGTAAGTCATTAAACATACCAAAGGATGCAGCAACTAATGGAACATTATCAATAATGGCGGAGATAAGCCCTAAAGAGATAACAATGATATCTTTAGAAATCTCAGAGTTTCTCGCGAATTCCCCTAAATTATAAATCATTCCAGTTGATTGAAGTGCTGCAACAGTCATTAATATTCCTAAGAAAAATAAAAAAGAAGGCATTTCCACTTTACTTAATGCTTTCATTGTAGGTCCTTGATGCAATACACCTACTTCAGATATAATCCTCTTCTTGCCTTTTTTACTATTAACTAAACTTTCTGCAGTTACTGAAAATAAAGCTAAAGCACCCATCATTCCCATGTAAGGAGGAAGTAGTGTTAATGTTTCAAAAATAGGAACAAAGATGATTAGAATTAGTCCAAAATAGAGCATAAACTTAGAATTTGGGTTTACTTTTTTCGTTTTAACTTTTTCTTCGTCAACAAGTTCAATTTCCCCTCTAAATACTGGCATAAATAAAGCAGCAATAAGTGGAAGCAATATACAGATTAAGGATGGGACACCTACTTTCAACATCAAATTCCCTGTAGAAACTTGGTGTGCAGACCATAGCATTGTAGTTGTAATATCACCAACGGGAGTCCAACATCCACCAGCATTTGCAGCAATTATTATGAATCCAGAATACCACATACGATCTTCTTTATTACTTATAATTTTTCTCAAAACAGTTATCAATACAATTGTAGCCAACATGTTGTAAATAATGGATGATAGCAAGAATGCTATAATTGAAACAATCCAAAGAATAGTGGTTTTTTTACGAGATTTTATCAGGTCTTTAATGGAAGAAAACCCATCAAAGTACTCTATCATTTCAACAATCGCCATTGCCCCCATCATAATCACTAAGATTTCTACAGTTTTACCAAAATGATGGAGTAGTGTTTTATTTACATGTTCAATTCCCAAATAATTCCCTCCTGTAAATTCCTTTGCTATTCCTTCTGCATCAATCCAATATGTTATATTATCGACATTAATTGCTATGACTGTCCAACAGGCAACCATCATTAAAAGTGCAGGGATTAATTTATCTAATTTTAGAGAATGCTCCATTGTTATTGCTACGTATCCAAGAATAAAAAAAGCGATGAGATAAATTTCCATTTGTAAATTAATTAATTAGGCTTGTTTTCAACAACAAAAATGCGTAGCGAAGTTACACAAATTGTCTTTTTGTGAATTTGTTTTTTATTGATAGTTACGAACAAGTTAATTGTGAATAAAGTGGGGTATATAAGTTGCTTAAATTCTATGATATACACCTGTACAAAGCGATAATTTAGCTCCTGTAACACTTGAGATAGTTGTAGACTCATTGCGTAAATAACGTGCACCTAAAAATGCAAAAACGATTGCTTCTTTGAAATCTATTACTTCTTCTTTGGGAATAATTACATTTCCAGAAAAATACTGTTTAAGGCATTCTATAAGAAAATTATTGTGAGCGCCTCCTCCTGTTATAAATACAGAATTGAGTTGTTGGTCATTAAGAACTGTTGATATTTGAATAGCGATATGTTCTGTAATAGTTCTTAATTTTTTTTCAGGACTTAGCTCTTTAGGAATTAATGGTAAAAATTGTTTTTCCAACCATTCTGTTCCAAGAGATTTTGGAGCTGACAAAGAATAATAATTAATGTTATTTAATTCTTTGAGTATGCTGTCTTCCAATTGTCCATTTTTAGCAATTTCACCGTTTTTATCATATTTTAAACCGAGTGTCTCTGAAAATTTATTCAAGGGTAAATTTCCAGGACAGATATCAAAAGCTGTAATTTTATCACCTTTTTTAAAACTAATATTTACAAAACCCCCAATGTTTAAAAAAGCATCCGCTTGCTCCGAAAACAGTAAAAAGTCACCAATTGGAACCAAGGGCGCTCCTTGTCCGCCAGCAACAACATCCAAGCTACGAAAATCATTTATTACAGGAATTCCAGTGAGAAATGCCAGTGTAGTTCCACAAGCTATTTGCTGCGTAAAACCATTTTCTGGTTGGTGAAATATAGTTTGTCCATGGCTAGCAATTGCAGCAATTATTTTGGAATCAATTTTATATTTTTTTATGAAATCTACTACTTTTAGTGCATAAAACCGCCCAATTTCTTTGTCTAACATCAGCATTTCAGGAACTGAAAATGTCTTTGCTACGTTTAATTTTGCAAGAATTTCATCGGAATATGGAAGAGTTTCTGAATGCAGTAATTCAAATGTTGGAAGCGCTGCAGAAAAATCAAATGCAACATGAGCGATATCCAAACCATCTAGAGAAGTTCCGGACATTAAACCAATTATTTCAATATTCTTTAACATGTAGAACTATGTAAAAAAGATTTGCCTTATTTTTGTCAAAATTAAATGAAATATTCCAACAATGAATTTTGAATTATCAG
>JBIKOE010000040.1:0-18820 GCA_044358215.1 Crocinitomicaceae bacterium | reverse complement strand
TGATGCAAATGCTCCCTGTAGCCCTTTATTTTTTCATAAATAGCGGAAACTTTAGTACTAAGTAATTCTTTTAGCTCAAGATTCATCTGAAGAAATTGAAGTGTAGCCTGAAAGAATCATTCGAAAAGAAATATATGCCATTAAAATTCCAAAAAGTAATTGCACAAGACCTGGGGATATTTTTAAAGATAATTTTGATCCAAAAAATGCACCTACTATAAATGTCATTGCGATTACTAGGCCATATTCCCATTTAACATTTCCACTTTTCCAATAATTTAATACTGCAAAAGAAACAACTGGAAGCATTAACACAAATAAACTTGTTCCTTGTGCTTGATGCTGCGTTAATCCCAAAAGAAAAACAAGTGCAGGAACAATGATGATCCCGCCACCCACTCCAACAAAGCCGCTTAGCAATCCTGCAAAAAGACCAATTGAAACGAGCATAAAAATTGTCTGTGGAGTCATATGAATTATTTTACCAAAGATATAAATGATTTTTAAAACTTATACTTTTCAATTATTAGTACTAACTAATCTACCATTAAATTACAGCCACGCAAATCTGACTGTTCCATTCTGCCTTCCAAAATAAAACCGCCGGGCACATTTCTTCCTAAATCTTGAGTAGCAATAAAACTACAACTGTGAATATTTGCTAAATCAATAACATTAATTGCACCCTTTCCACTTCCTTCAATTAAAGTTAAAGGATCATGTACTTCTCTAAAAAGAACTTTCATCCATGGTGGACATGAAAAAATACCATCCTCGAAACTATAAGCCTGAGAAAGTAATTCTGTCATACCGTATTCTGAGGAAACAAAGGGAACATTTAAACCTTTCATCAATTCAAGATGAAGTGATTTTTTTGAAATTTCTTTTCGGCGCCCTTTCATTCCACCGGTTTCAATAATTAGTGCATCTTTCAAATCAATTTTCTTCTCTGCTAAATCCAATAAGGCATATGAAACACCAAAAATCACAACTTTTTTACCTGAAGCGCATGCTTTTTTATAGCGAATTTCGATTTCCTCAGGTTCATTTAACAAAAAACCAGATAAGTTATTTGCTGAATCGCCTATCAAAGTATCTACCATGTAAACCAAACTTGAATTCCCCTGCTCTTGGTAATTTGGTAATAAAGCTAAAATAACATGGTTTGAAATAGCACCAAAAAATTGATGATAAATCGCTCTAAAATTAGATTCATACAACTTAATATCGCGGACAATGTGTTTACTGCGTGTACTATTTCCAGTTCCACTGCTTAAAAACAAAATATCTTTACCGCTTTTTTGACCGCAATAAATTTCATTAGTCTTAAAGAATTCAATCGGTAAAAATGGAATTTCTTCTAAAGACTTTGCATTTTGACGATTTAATAGGTGAACATAATCTCTATAAATGCTACAATTTTTTAGTTGATAATGAAAGACCTCCAAGGTAATTCTCTCGAAATCTGAATCAGATTTTATTGCTTGTAAATTTGAAAAATCAACCATGTAACAAAGTTAGGAGAATAAATTGTTCGAGAATGTGATTACCTTTGAACTTTCAAGAAACAAACTTGTTCTTAAATAGGATAAAATAATTTTAAAATGAAAAAAACTGGAGTTTTACTCTTACAATTAGGAACACCGGATAGTCCTAGCACAAGAGATGTGCGGAGCTATTTATCCGAATTCTTAAACGATAGAAGAGTAATCGATATTCCCTGGCTCCTGAGAAAAATATTGGTGAATGGTGTCATTGTTCCTTTTCGAGCTCCAAAATCAGCAAAAATCTATAAAGAATTGTGGGAGCATGGAAAAGGTGTTTCTCCTCTTTTAGAAAACTCTATTGCAGTTCAGGAAAAAGTGCAAGAAGCATTTAAGGGTGAAAATATTACAATAGAAATGGCCATGCGCTATAAAAATCCATCAATGGAATCCGTACTTGAAAAAATGCGCTTAGCAAATTATGACCAATTGATAATTCTCCCTCTTTTTCCTCAGTATGCAAGTGCATCATCTGGTTCAGCAATTGAAAAAGCAATGCAAATAATCGGAAAATGGTGGGTAATTCCAGAAATTAAAATTATAAACCAATTTTGGGACAACGAAGGATACATTGATTCTATCGTTGAGCGTGCAAAAGAATTTAATTTAGCAAGTTTTGACCATATACTATTCTCCTATCATGGTCTCCCAGAAAGACAAGTTGATAAAGTTTATGAAGGAAAAGATTTATGTGGCGATCAACCCTGCGAGAGTGAAGTAAACGAAAAAAATAAATTTTGCTACAAAGCAACTTCCTTTGCAACTACGCGACTCATTGCTGCAAAACTTGGTATTACTGAATCGCACTACACCGTTTGTTTTCAATCACGCTTAGACAAAAAGTGGCTGACTCCATTTTCTGATAAAGTAGTAGAAGAATGGGGTAAAAAAGGAGCGAAGAATCTATTGGTTTTTAGTCCTGCATTTGTTGCAGATTGCCTAGAAACAATCATCGAAATTGGCACAGAATACCAAGAAATTTTTGAAAAACATGGAGGCAAAAAAGTTCAGCTTGTTCCAAGTTCAAATACTCACCCTCTATTTATAAATGGCTTAGTTCAGCTAATTAAAGAACGGATTTAATAAAAAAAATATCTTAAATTTGCATTCTATTAAAATCAAAAAATAAATGAACAACACTTCAGAAAAATTAGCACACAAGGTAAAAGACATAAGTCTTTCTGCTTGGGGAAGAAAAGAAATTAGATTGGCAGAGGCAGAAATGCCCGGCTTAATGGCCTTACGTGAGGAATATGGTGCTTCTAAGCCCTTAGCTGGAGCTCGTATTGCAGGTTGCTTACACATGACCATTCAAACGGCTGTTTTAATTGAAACTTTAATTGATCTTGGAGCAGAAGTTTCATGGTCATCTTGTAATATTTTCTCTACGCAAGATCATGCTGCTGCTGCTATTGCTGCTGCTGGAATTCCTGTTTTTGCTTGGAAAGGAATGGGAGAAGAAGAATTTGATTGGTGTATAGAGCAGACAATTTTTGCTTTTAAGGATAATCAACCCTTGAACATGATTTTAGATGATGGTGGAGATCTAACAAATATGGTTTTTGACCGCTTTCCAGAATTAACTGCAGGAATAAAAGGACTTTCTGAAGAAACTACAACTGGTGTTCATCGTTTATACGAACGTGTTAAAAATGGTACGCTTGTAATGCCTGCGATAAATGTAAATGATTCTGTTACGAAATCAAAATTTGATAATAAATATGGCTGTAAAGAATCTTTAGTAGATTCCATTCGTAGAGCAACAGATACAATGATGGCAGGAAAAGTTGCCGTTGTTTGTGGCTACGGAGATGTTGGAAAAGGTTCGGCTGCTTCTTTAAAAGGTGCCGGAGCTCGAGTAATTGTTACGGAAATTGATCCGATTTGTGCACTTCAAGCTGCAATGGATGGTTTTGAAGTAAAAAGATTGGACACTGTTGTACATTTAGGAGATATCATTGTTACAACTACAGGAAATAAAAATATCGTAGTCGGAAGACACTTTGAAAAAATGAAAGATAAGGCAATCGTTTGCAACATTGGACATTTCGACAATGAAATTGATATGGCTTGGTTAAATGGAAATCACGGACATACAAAGAATGAAATTAAACCTCAAGTTGACTTGTATAACATTAATGGAAATGACATTATTGTTTTAGCAGAAGGCCGTTTAGTAAATTTAGGTTGTGCTACAGGACACCCCTCTTTTGTGATGTCTAATTCATTTACAAACCAGACATTGGCACAAATAGAATTATGGCAAAATTCTGCTAATTACAAAAATGATGTGTACATGCTTCCTAAATATTTAGACGAAAAAGTAGCACGTTTGCACCTTGCAAAAATTGGTGTAGAATTGGAAACACTTTCAAGCGACCAAGCAGATTATATTGGAGTTGCAGTTGAAGGACCATTTAAAGCAGAGCACTACAGATATTAAGAATCAATTGGGAAGTAATAATTCCTGATTTTAATCAAAAAAAGGCGAGTTTAACTCGCCTTTTTAATTTGATAAAGCTAAATACTCTTATGCATTTGCATTCATTGTATCCAAAACATTCATAACACCTTTAACCGCTTCTGCTGACTCTTCCAACAAGGCTTTTTCTGCAGCATTTAATTTCAATTCTATAATTTTTTCGATACCGTTCTTACCAAGAATAACTGGAACACCAAGATAAATATCTTTCATGCCATATTCACCTTGCAACCAAGCGCAAACTGGAAATATTCTTTTTTGATCGCGAACTACAGCTTCTACCATTTGTGCAGCTGCAGCTCCCGGAGCATACCAAGCTGATGTCCCCAATAATTTAACCATCTCTCCTCCACCAAATTTAGCGCGTTCGATAATTTCATTCAATTTACTTTCTTCAATTAATTCAGTTACCGGAATTCCACCAACGGTTGTATATCGTGGTAATGGAACCATTGTGTCTCCATGTCCGCCCATCAATACAGCCTGAATATCTTTTGGAGAAACATTTAATTCTTCTGCTAAAAATGCTCTATAACGTGCTGTGTCTAATACACCTGCCATTCCAAATACTTTTCTAGAATCTGTTTTTGCGTGTAAATAAGCGCAATAGGTCATCACATCCAATGGATTAGAAACGATAATTATGATTGCATTTGGAGAATATTTTACAATGCTTTCAGTAACTGACTTTACGATGCCTGCATTGGTCGCTATAAGATCGTCACGTGACATTCCAGGTTTGCGGGGTAAACCAGAAGTGATAACCACAACATCTGAATCTTTTGTTTTTTCATAATCATTTGTCGAACCAACTGTTCTAGAATCATACAAATTTATGGGAGATGTTTGCCAAATATCAAGAGCTTTACCTTCTGCAAATCCTTCTTTGATATCCAATAAAACAATTTCATTGGCAATTTCTCTTTGAGCTAGAACATCTGCACAAGTTGCGCCAACATTACCGGCTCCTACGACTGTTACTTTCATTTATCTACTTTAAGTTGGTTAGAATTTAATTATGACTGCGAATTTAGTGAATTTAAGTAAAATTTGTTTTTTTATTCAACATAAATAATAATTCACTTAATTTAGAGGCAACCATTATAGAATTAATGCGTTTTTAAAATGTTGAAAAATTGGAGAATAAAGAACATTTAAAATTAATTGTCGAAGGCTGTGTCCGCGGAGAACGTAAATCGCAAGAGGCACTGTTTAAACAACTTTATGGTAAAATGTTAGTAGTTTGTTATCGGTACATTAACGATAAAGATGCTGCTCAAGATGTTCTTCAAGATGGATTCATAAAGGTCTTTGACAAATTGGGGGTTTTTGATTTTAGCGGTTCTTTCGAAGGTTGGGTGAGAAGAATTATTGTAAACACAGCAATTGATTCAATCCGAAAATCGAAGAAAAATCCATTTTTAAGTGATCAAGATACTGATTTTAGACAAGAAGCAGTAGACGAAATGATAGAAAAGGAAGTGGTCGAATTAAAAACTTTGAAAGCAGAAGTAGCCCTAGAAGCAATCTCAAAATTGTCTCCAGCCTACAGAACTGTCTTTAATCTCTTCGTTTTAGAAGATTTCACACACAGAGAAATCGCAGAAATGCTGGGGATTAACGAAGGAACATCAAAATCCAATTTGGCAAAAGCAAAAATGAATTTGCAACGCATATTAACTGAAAAATTCAAATACATCGAATCATGATGAATAAGAATATTGATGAATTAATTAAAAGCGCACTCGAAGGGCATGAAATGCCCTTCGATAACAATGCGTGGAATTCATTTGAAAAAAAATTGAATAAGCCGAATGCACCAATCAAACCTTTTAAATTTTGGTTTTTTGGAACTTCTATAATTGCAGTCATAACGATTAGCTCCTTGCTTTATTTTTCTTCTAAACAAGAAGAAAATAATGATAAACCAGTAGAGCAAAAAACAGATGTTATTGAAAAATCAAACTCTCAGAGTACTACTTCTAAGAAAACTAAATCAGAAAAAACAAATGGGATTCAAGATGAAAAGATTAGTTCTAATGAACTAGAAGCTAAAGAAGATGATAAAAAGGAAACTAAAACAAACCTTATTTTACCAGAAGTAAATGAAGTTTTAGCGAAAGAAATCACTAAAGATTTGAAACTTGATGAGGAGATAACTAATCCAAAAAAGGAAAATAGTGTTATTACAAAAAAAGTAACAGATCCTGATGTGCCAAGTTTTTCAAATAAATGTCTTGGAGAGAATTTAAAGGTTATCAATAAAAATGATGAAGGGATGACACTTATCTTTCCAAGTGGGAAAAAAGTAAGTGTGGCTGAGTCAGCAACTGAAAATATCAAACTATCTGAAGAAGGAAAATATGAACTGCTTGTAAATTCAAAACAAAAAGAAAAATACAACAGTTTCTTTAGCGTATTTGAAAATCCAAGAGCAACTTTACTTGTGGAAGATGAGTTAAATTATGAAACTGGATTGCCAATAATTAGAGGAGAGGTTCAAACTTTTGAAGAATCTATAAAATGGAAGGTCGATAAAGTAGTTAGTGCAAACTCTTCTAAAGCAAAAATAGCTGATTTTTATTTCTTTGAAAAAGGACAATTTGAATTAGAAGTTATTGTTTCGAATGAAAAAGGTTGTTCATCTATAGAAACAAAAACAATTAGTATATCTGAAGACTATAATTTATTAGCAGTAAATGCCTTTGATCCACTTTCTAGTGATAGCAGAAAAAACACATTCATGCCTTATGCCTTATCCAAGCGAAATAGCGCGTTTTCATTAATAATCATCGATCCAGACAACGGAGGAATCATTTTTGAAAGCTCTGACAATTCAAAACCATGGGATGGAATTGACAAACGAAATGGAAAGATAGTAAGTAAAAGCAAGACATTTATTTGGAAAGTGACTCTCTCTTCTCCAGAAAAAAATGAGAAATCTGTTTATAAAGGGATAATCACTCGAATATAAATCGTCCTTTTATTTTTTAGTCTCGGAATAATCTTCGAAATCTTCGGTTAGTTCTTGAGTTACAACTTTTGTTACAGAAATTGGAATGAAATCTACAACAACATTTGTTTTATCCAAGCCAAAATCTTCTGCAGGCTTAAGGCCTGTTGACTTAACAAAACGATATGTTTTCACACATAAAGTTTGAAACGCTGTTAAAGCATTGTCCGTTGATACTCGGGAATTGAGAACAACAAACTTAAAGTCAATTGAATCAATTTTTCCACGAACTGAGTTAAAAATACTATCATTTGTTAACTCTCCTTTCTCAACCATGTGAGCATGAATTTTTCGCATCATGTACTCAATTCTGTGTTCCTCCTTAAAGCCCAATTGTAAACTAACATAATAACAAGATTTATCAATTATTTCTTTTACATGGTAATGAACTTCCCATGGCTCATTTAAAATATCGACATGCAAAAACCAAATTACACCCGCTTTTCTAGGTTTTTTCCGAAATAATGAATAATAAACAGATAAATCTAATTTATCTGAGGAATCACTGCGTGTTGGAAAAACAAGATTTGAAGCCTCATAAAGAATTTCTTTATCATTTCTTACAGAATTTAAAAGTGGAATTACCTCACTCATTGGAATATATTCTGTTATACTTGTCCTTAATTCACGTGCTTTATAATACAAATAAAGTATACTAAAAAAGGAACTTGCTAAAATTAAGGTAAACCAACCTCCATTTACAATTTTACCTAGATTTGAAAGTAGGAATACCCCTTCAATTAACAAGAAGATAACAAACACAGCTAAATACAAATACTTTGCTTTTGGGTATTTTAGCATTAACAAGAAAGCAAGAAGAATAGAGGTCATCACCATATCGATAGTAATAGCCAGACCATAGGTATGCTCCATTGCACTTGATTTTTTAAAAATGACAATTACCAACAAGCAACCTGCCATTAGAAACCAATTGATAAAAGGAATATAAATTTGACCCTTATGATCTGAGGGGTATTTAATCTTCAAATTAGTCCAAAGCTTTAATTTTATTGCCTCGTTCATCAAGGTAAAAACACCTGTTATCAATGCTTGAGATGCAATAATTGTTGCCGCAGTTGCAATTGTTATGGCAAAAGGAAGTAGAAATTCAGGGACCATTTTATAGAAGACTGTTTTAGAACCTAATTCTAAGCCTGGAGTAAGGCATAAAGCAGCTTGCCCCAAATAATTAGTGACTAATAAAACAGAAACAAAACTCCAACTAATTCGGATGTTGCCCTTTCCGCAATGTCCTAAGTCTGAATAAAGTGCTTCAGCTCCTGTGGTACATAAAAATACAGAACCTAAGACAGCAAATCCGCCATCTACATTAGCTACTAAATTATAAGCCCACCAAGGATTAAATGCTTGAAGTACAGCTGTGTTTTCCGCTATATTTATGAATCCTATTAAACCCAAAAATGCAAACCAAATCAACATGACAGGGCCAAAAAACTTTCCTATTAACACAGTTCCGAACTGTTGAATAGAAAATAAAACAACAACAATTCCAATTACAATAGGAATTACAGGTGTGTTGGGAAAATAAATATTTAATCCTTCTACAGCAGAAGAAATAGAAATTGCCGGTGTGATAAACCCATCTGCCATCAAAGTAGCACAACCAATTAAGGCCAAAATTATAACCCAAGAAGTCTTCTTATTTTTTAATAAGGCAAAGAGCGCGAAAATACCCCCCTCACCCTTATTGTCAGCATTCAGTGCAAAGAAAACATACTTGACAGTGGCTAATAAAATTAAAGTCCAAATAACGCAAGATAAACCACCCAAAATAAAATCAGGTGCAATTCTTGTTCCACCTCCAGTTATTGCTTGGAAAACATATAAGGGTGATGTTCCAATATCACCAAAAACAATTCCTGATGCAATTAATATTCCTGCTAGCGAAATCTTATGTGAAGAGTCTGACATTTAAAAATTTTGTTAAAATTAATTTAAAATTTAAAACAACACCTTATTTGAATGAAATAGTACTGCACTCTCCATACAAATAAATGAAAAACACTATATTTGCTCCCATTCATTGCCCACGTGGTGAAATTGGTAGACATGCCAGCTTGAGGGGCTGGTGCCTTCAGTGGTGTGCTGGTTCGAATCCAGTCGTGGGCACAAATATAGATGTTATCTTATTGTTAATCAATTAGTTAGTTTTTTGTTTGTCAACCATTTGTCAACAACTTAAAAAAACGGCTATTTTTAGCAATAAAAAAGAGGCTAATAAATTAAGAAAAGCCTTTTTTTTGTGCCTTTGGATAACGCTTGCTTCTATTTTATTCGATATAATAATCATATTTTGTATATTTGTCTTGACATGATAAAAATAATAGAAGATAAAATCGAACAAATAATTGTCTTGAGTAAAATACATCGCGTATCTTCTATTGCCTTGTTTGGTTCGGCTGCAAAAGGAACAATGAACGAAGAAAGCGATATTGACTTTTTGGTACAATTTTCAGATGATCTACACTTATTGGACTATGCGGATAATTACTTTTCATATTTAGAGAAATTAGAAGCATTAATGGGGAGAAAAATTGATTTAGTCACTAAAAAATCTTTACGAAATAGGGTGTTAATCGAAGAAATTGAGCAATCAAAAGTGGAATTGTATGCAGCATAAACTATTAAAATATTTTCTCGATATTGAAAGTATCATTATAGAAATTGAAGCTATAAAAACCAAAACAGACAATAATTTCATCCTTTTTAAGTCTGATATAATTTTGCAAAGAGCTATCGAACGAGATTTAGAAATTCTTGGGGAAGCCATCAAAAAAATAACTGAAATAAGTCCAGTAATTGAAATATCATCAATCAAAAACATCATTGGGTTAAGAAATATTATTGCTCACGCATACGACTCAGTTGAACCTGAAATGATTTGGGCAATAATTCAGAAAGATCTCCCAAAATTATCTAACGAGATATTCATTCTTAAGCATAAATAAGTATTCCAAATCTTCTAAAAAGAAGTTCGAAAATAGCTTAATTAAGACTACCAGAAAATCACAAAACTATCGTGCAAAAAAAAAGGGGCAAAAGCCCCTTTCTTATTATTTATCTATTTTTTACACCTGTTCTAAAAGTTCATCGTAAGCTTCTTGAGAACCTACAATCATTTTTTGATATTCACGAACACCTGTTCCCGCAGGAATTAAATGCCCAACGATCACATTTTCTTTTAGACCTAATAAATGATCTACTTTTCCTGCTATAGCTGCTTCGTTTAACACTTTTGTAGTCTCTTGGAAAGATGCCGCAGAAATGAACGATTGAGTTTGAAGTGAAGCTCTCGTAATTCCTTGAAGCAAGGAAGTAGAAGTTGCAGGAATTGCCTCTCGCGCTTCAACAATTTGTTTGTCTTCTCTTTTTAAGCGAGAATTCTCGTCTCTCAATTTTCGAACTGTCACTAATTGACCTTTTTTAAATTCCGTAGAATCTCCAATTTCTTTTACAAACATCAAACCATACAATGCATCGTTTGCCTCCATAATATCTGCTTTATGAACAGATTGTCCTTCAAGGAAACGCGTATCTCCTGATTCGCTAATTTCAGCTTTCAACATCATCTGACGAACGATAACTTCAAAGTGTTTATCGTTAATCTTTACACCTTGCAAACGATAAACCTCTTGAATTTCATTCACGATGTACTCTTGTACTTTCGTTGGGCCTTCAATATTTAAAATATCATTTGGTGTAATTGCACCATCAGAAAGCGGTTGACCAGCTCTAACGAAGTCATTTTGTTGAACTAGTATATGTTTTGCCAATGGAACCAAGTAATTTTTAACCTCTCCAAATTTCGAAGTGATTTTAATTTCTCTGTTACCTCTCTTGATATTTCCAAAAGTAGCGGTACCATCAATTTCTGAAACAACAGCAGGGTTAGAAGGATTTCGTGCTTCGAATAATTCCGTTACTCGAGGAAGTCCACCAGTGATATCTCCTGTTTTACCTGACAATCTTGGTATTTTCACAAGAATCTCTCCTGCTTCTAACTTATCACCCTCAGTTACAGAAATGTGTGCATTTACAGGAATTGAATATTCGCGTAAAATTTCTTTTGTTTTAGGATCGATAATATGAATCGCTGGGCTCTTCTTTTTATCTCTTGTTTCTATGATTACTTTTTCTGTAAATCCAGTTTGCTCATCAACTTCTTCGCGGTAAGTAACATTTTCAACTACATCGTCAAAAACAACTTTACCTGCAACCTCAGAAATTATAACAGCATTGTATGGGTCCCACTTACAAATTACATCGCCTTTTTTGATTTTCGTATTGTGCGAAACAAATAATTCTGATCCGTAAGGGATATTAGTAGTCATAACTGTAATTCCTGTTTTCTCGTCTGAAATTTTCAATTCTGCAGAACGACCAACAACAATTAATTTAACAGAACCATCAGCATTTTTCTTTTCTATAGTTCTTAATTCATCTATTTCTAATTTACCATTTGCTTTCGCTTTTAAATCAGAAATATCCGTAGTATTTGACGCCGTACCACCCACGTGGAAAGTACGCAATGTTAACTGAGTTCCTGGCTCACCAATTGATTGAGCAGCAACAACACCAACAGCATCTCCAATTTGAGCTAGACGATGATTCGATAGATTTCTTCCGTAACATTTAGAACAAACACCACGTCTCATTTCACAAGTAAGAACTGAACGAATTTCAACTTCTTCAATTCCTTCTTTTTCAATCGACTTTGCTACATCCTCAGAAATAATTTCACCTGCAGCAACAATAATTGTTTCTGATTCCGGTAAATATATATCATGAACAGAAGTTCTACCTAAAATACGATCGTATAAAGGCTCAACAATCTCATCATTTTTCTTGAGTGAAGTTGCGACAATTCCTCTTAAAGTTCCGCAGTCATTTAAATTAATAACAACATCTTGAGCAACATCCACCAAACGACGTGTTAAGTATCCTGCATCCGCTGTTTTCAAAGCTGTATCTGCAAGACCTTTTCGCGCACCGTGTGTTGAAATGAAATATTCAAGAATTGATAAACCTTCTTTAAAGTTTGATAAAATTGGATTTTCAATGATTTCCTGAACAGAAGCACCAGACTTTTGCGGTTTTGCCATTAATCCACGCATACCTGAAAGCTGACGAATTTGCTCTTTCGAACCACGAGCTCCAGAATCAAACATCATGTAGATTGAATTAAAACCTTGACGGTCTGTTTTCAATTGCTCCATCAAAGTATGAGTCAAACGAGAGTTTGTATGCGTCCAAATATCGATAATTTGGTTGTAACGCTCATTGTTTGTAATAAGACCCATGTTGTAATTACCCATAACATCTTTCACATCACCATGTGCTTTTTCAACTAATTTTTCTTTTTCCTTCGGGATAATAATGTCATCCAAGTTGAAAGACAAACCACCTCTAAACGCCATTTCATAACCCAAACCTTTGATATCATCTAAGAATTGAGCAGTTCGGGAAGTTCCACAAATTTTCAATACTTCTCCAATAATATCTCGCAATGCTTTTTTCGTAAGTACATCATTGATGTATCCAACTTCTCTTGGAACTTTCTCATTAAACATAACACGTCCGCAGGTAGTCTCAATTAACATTAATTCAGGTTCTCCTGCTGCATTTAGGTCATATGATTTCACCTTTAAGTGAGCATGTAAATCTAATTTTGCTTCATTGTAAGCAATTATTACCTCTTGTGGAGAGTAAAAGACACTGTCTTCACCTTTTACGATTTCCTTTTCAAAAGATCTTTTTCCCTTAGTAATATAGTACAATCCCAAAACCATGTCTTGAGAAGGTACAGCAATTGGAGCACCATTTGCAGGATTTAGAATATTATGAGATGCAAGCATCAACATTTGTGCTTCTAAGATTGCAGCATTACCCAAAGGTAAATGAACCGCCATCTGGTCACCATCAAAATCGGCATTGAATGCTGTTGTAACTAATGGATGTAATCGAATTGCTTTTCCTTCAATTAATTTAGGTTGAAAAGCTTGAATTCCCAATCTGTGTAAAGTTGGTGCACGATTTAAGAGAACAGGATGTCCTTTCAATACATTCTCCAAAATATCCCAAACAACTGGATCTTTTTTATCTACAATTTTTTTCGCTGATTTAACTGTTTTCACAATACCACGTTCAATCATTTTACGAATGATAAACGGCTTGTAGAGTTCCGCAGCCATATCTTTTGGTAAACCACACTCGTGTAATTTCAAATCTGGTCCAACAACAATTACTGAACGAGCAGAATAATCAACACGTTTTCCCAATAAGTTTTGACGGAATCTACCTTGTTTTCCTTTCAAGGAATCAGAAAGAGATTTTAACGCACGGTTAGATTCTGTTTTTACAGCACTTGACTTACGAGAATTATCAAACAATGAATCTACAGATTCCTGCAACATTCGTTTCTCATTTCGCAAAATAACCTCAGGCGCTTTAATTTCTATCAAACGCTTCAAACGATTGTTACGAATAATAACTCGACGGTATAAATCATTTAAATCTGAAGTTGCAAAACGTCCACCATCTAAAGGAACTAAAGGTCTTAATTCTGGTGGAATAACCGGAACAACCTTTACAATCATCCATTCTGGTCTATTATCAATTCTCTTTTGAGAATCTTTCATTGCTTCAACAACTTGCAATCTTTTTAACGCTTCATTTTTACGCTGAACAGAAGTTTCGTGTTCCGCTTGATCACGTAATTGATATGAAAGCTCCTCTAATTGCAATCCTTTCAATAAATCATGAAGTGCTTCAGCACCCATTTTCGCGATAAATTTATTCGGGTCAGCGTCATCTAAATGATGATTGTCTTTCATTAATGGATTATCAATAATGTCAAGGTATTCATCTTCAGAAAGGAAATCCATTTTCTTAAGTGTAAGTCCGTCAATAGACAAGGCAGAACCAACTTGAATTACCGCATAACGCTCATAGTAGATAATTTGATCTAATTTCTTCGTCGGTAAACCTAAAAGATAGCCAATTTTATTAGGAAGAGAGCGGAAATACCAAATGTGTGCTACAGGAACAACCAAAGAAATATGCCCCATTCTTTCACGGCGTACTTTTTTCTCGGTTACTTCAACACCGCAGCGATCACAAATAATTCCTTTATAGCGAATACGCTTGTATTTTCCACAATGGCACTCATAATCCTTAACTGGACCAAAGATGCGCTCACAAAATAAACCATCTCTTTCAGGCTTATAAGTACGGTAATTTATTGTCTCAGGCTTCAACACTTCACCGCTTGAGTTCTCCAAAATTATCTCAGGAGAAGATAGTGAAATAGTTATCTTGTTAAAGCTATTTTGTTTTTTTGGTGTTTCTTTTTTAAAAGACATTTTTATTGGAATATTTTCGTTAAATAATTCAATTAATCCATAGTTACATTAAGGCATAAACCTCTCAATTCGTGAAGCAATACATTGAAAGATTCAGGAATTCCTGGTTCAGGAATATTATCACCTTTTACAATTGCTTCATATGCTTTCGCACGGCCTGTTACATCATCTGATTTTACTGTCAAAATTTCTTGTAAGATATTAGCAGCTCCAAATGCTTCCAAAGCCCAAACTTCCATCTCTCCAAAACGCTGACCTCCAAATTGAGCTTTACCTCCAAGTGGCTGTTGCGTAATCAATGAATAAGGTCCAATCGAACGTGCATGCATTTTATCATCTACCATGTGTGATAATTTCAACATGTAAATTATTCCTACAGTCGCTGGTTGATGGAAACGTTCTCCAGTTCCACCATCATACAAATAGGTTTTACCTGATCTTGGCACACCTGCTTTATCCGTCCAATCATTGATTTCGTCAGGTGTTGCACCATCAAAAATAGGCGTTGCGAACTTGATGCCTAACTTCTCACCTGCCCAACCAAGAACAGTTTCATAAATTTGACCCAAGTTCATACGAGAAGGTACACCAAGCGGATTCAAAACTATATCAACAGGAGTTCCATCGGCAAGGAATGGCATATCTTCAGCACGAACAATATTTGCTACAATACCTTTGTTACCATGACGACCCGCCATTTTATCACCTACCTTTAACTTACGTTTCTTGGCAACATACACTTTCGCTAATTTCACAATTCCTGCAGGAAGTTCATCACCAACAGAGATATGGAATTTTCGACGCTTATAGTTACCTAAAAGATCATTTGATTTGATGTTAAAATTATGAATGACGCGGCTAACTAATTGGTTAACAGTAGAATCGCTTGTCCAGTTAAGTGGATTAACAATTGAATAATCCAATGCAATTAGTGCCTTATTTGAAAATTTAGTTCCTTTTTTAACCAATTCTTCTTTAAAGTTATTGAAAACACCATTGGCTTTATTTTCGCCAAGAATTTGCATTAACTTATCTACCAATTTCTCTTTTAAATCAGCAAAATCTTTGTGGTATTCAGCATCAATAGTTTCAAGAACGGGTTTATCGTGATTTTTAGATTTACGATCTTTAATTGCCCGAGAAAATAATTTCTTTTCGATTACAACTCCACGAAGAGATGGTCCAGCTTTCAAAGATGCATCTTTTACATCACCAGCTTTATCACCAAAAATCGCACGAAGTAATTTTTCTTCTGGAGACGGATCTGTTTCACCTTTTGGTGTAATTTTTCCTATTAAAATATCTCCCTCTTTTATTTCTGCTCCAATTCGAATCAATCCATTTTCATCCAAATCTTTTGTAGCTTCTTCACTTACATTTGGAATATCAGAGGTTAATTCTTCCATTCCACGTTTTGTGTCGCGCACTTCCAAAGAATATTCATCAATGTGAACAGAAGTAAAGATATCATCACGAACAACTTTTTCAGAAATTACAATCGCATCCTCAAAATTATAACCTTTCCATGGCATGAATGCCACTTTTAAATTTTGACCAAGAGCTAATTCGCCTTTTTGCGTTGCAAATCCTTCACAAAGAACCTGTCCTTTTTCAACTCTATCGCCTTTTTGTACAATCGGTTTCAAGTTGATACACGTACTTTGGTTTGTTTTCATGAATTTAGTAAGCTTGTAGTGAATTACTTCACTGTCAAAACTCACTAATTTATCTTCAGCATTCCAATCGTATCGAATGATAATTTCATTTGCATCTACATATTCTACAGTTCCATTACCTTCAGCGTTTATTAGAACACGAGAATCACGAGCTACTAAACGCTCAATTCCTGTTCCAACAATTGGAGAATTCGGACGAAGAAGCGGAACCGCTTGACGCTGCATGTTTGATCCCATCAAAGCACGATTCGCGTCATCATGCTCCAAGAATGGAATAGAAGAGGCTGCAATCGATGCAATTTGGTTGGCACCAACATCCATTAAATGAAGTGCTTTAGGAGTTACAACGGGGAAATCACCTTCAAATCGAGCTTTTACAAGATCTGACAAGAAATTTCCTTTATCATCAATATTCTCAATAGCTTGAGCAATAATTTTTGAGTTTTCTTCTTCTGCAGCCAAATATATTGGCGTATCATTTAAAGAAACTTTTCCGTTTTCAACTTTTCTATAAGGCGTTTCAATGAAACCTAACTTATTCACTTTTGCAAAAACACAAAGCGAAGAAATCAATCCAATGTTTGGCCCTTCTGGCGTTTCAATTGTACACAAACGACCATAGTGCGTAAAATGTACATCTCGTACCTCAAATCCAGCTCTTTCACGTGAAAGTCCGCCTGGCCCTAGGGCAGAAAGACGACGTTTGTGAGTTACCTCCGAAAGTGGATTCGTTTGATCCATAAATTGAGACAATTGATTTGTCCCAAAAAATGAATTAATAACCGAAGACAAAGTTTTTGCATTAATTAAGTCGATTGGTGTAAAAACCTCGTTATCACGAACATTCATTCGTTCACGGATTGTACGTGCCATTCGAGATAAACCAACTCCAAACTGAGAATACAATTGTTCACCAACTGTTCTTACTCGACGATTTGATAAATGGTCAATATCATCAATATCCGCTTTTGAATTAATCAATTCAATAAGGTATTTAATGATGTTTATAATATCTGTTTTTGTTAGAACACGAGACTGCTCAGAATTGTCAAGTCCTAATTTCTTATTTAAACGGAAACGACCAACTTCTCCTAAGTCATAACGAGCATCTGAGAAAAATAATTTTTCAAAAACACCTTTAGCAGTTTCATAGTCGGGCGGATCTGCATTCCTTAATTGTCGATAAATATGTTCTACCGCTTCTTTTTCAGAATTGGAAACGTCTTTTTGTAAGGTATTATAGATAATTGTAAAATCCGTAGAATTAGCATCTTCTTTGTGAAGAATAACAGATTTTGCTCCAGAATCCATGATTAAGTCTAAATGCTCATCACCAATTACAATCTCACGATCAAGAATAACTTCATTTCTTTCAATAGAAACAACTTCTCCTGTATCTTCATCTACAAAATCTTCTATCCAAGTTTTTAAAACCCTTGCAGCTAGTCTTCTACCTACTAATTTTTTTATGCTTGCTTTGTTAATTTTTATTTCATCAGCAAGTCCAAATATTTCTAAGATATCCTTATCTGTTTCATAACCAATGGCTCTGAATAAAGTTGTAACAGGAAGTTTCTTTTTACGATCGATATAGGCATACATGATATTATTAATATCTGTAGCAAATTCAATCCATGAACCTTTAAAAGGAATTATTCTTGCAGAATAAAGTTTTGTGCCATTTGCGTGACGACTTTGACCAAAGAAAACACCTGGGGAACGATGTAATTGAGAAACAATCACACGTTCTGCTCCATTCACAACGAATGAACCTTTCGGAGTCATATAAGGAATTGTACCTAAATATACATCCTGAACAATTGTTTCAAAATCCTCATGTTCTGGATCAGTACAGTATAATTTTAATTTTGCTTTAAGAGGCACGCTGTAAGTCAAGCCGCGCTCAATACACTCTGCAATAGAATATCTTGGTGGATCAATAAAATAATCCAAAAATTCTAATACGAATTGATTTCTTGTGTCTGTTATCGGAAAATTCTCCGCGAACACTTTAAAGAGGCCCTCGCTATCTCTATTTTCAGGAGTAGTTTCTAGTTGAAAGAACTCTTTAAAGGATTTTAACTGAATTTCCAAAAAATCTGGATATTCAAACTGGTTTTTGCTTGACGCAAAGTTAATTCTGGTTGAATTATTTGATGTTGCCAATGCTTTTATTTTTTAGTAATTGGAAATTATTAACTCAGGTAATTGCTTAAAAACAGGAGTAGGCAGACACTAAATGTGCTGCCTATCCTGTAAATGTTTAAAGATTATTTAATCTCAACTTCAGCTCCAGCTTCTTCTAAAGACTTTCTCAAGCCTTCAGCCTCATCTTTGGAAACTCCTTCTTTCAATGTAGATGGAGCAGCATCAACTAGATCTTTAGATTCTTTTAATCCGTTACCAGTAAGTTCTTTTACAAGCTTAACAACTTGTAATTTGTTAGGTCCACCAGCCTTAAGGATAACATCGAATTCAGTTTTCTCAGCAGCAGCTTCTTCACCACCACCAGAACCAGCACCACCAGCCATCATAACTGGAGCCGCAGCCGCAGGTTCGATACCATATTCATCTTTAAGAATTGTTGCCAACTCACTTACTTCTTTAACTGTAAGGTTTACTAATGTTTCTGCAATTTTGTTTAAATCAGCCATTTTATTTTATTTTTTTAAAAAAGGTTTAATAAATAATAATTATGCCCGTTGTTCGAGCGTTTTAAGAAT
>JBIKOE010000039.1:0-19203 GCA_044358215.1 Crocinitomicaceae bacterium | reverse complement strand
TCCAAACACTTAAGAGCGAATGAACCAAAAGAAATTGTTGAACCTCTGTGTGATAATCCACGGCTCCTTCCTTTCTGTACTCTTCTAAATTTTGTTCTTTTAGGTTGTAACATTACTCTTAATTTATATCTTTCTTAATTTATTTTCTCTCTCTTCTCTTACCTGCATTAGGCTTTCGATCATTCGCAAAATTGCTATTATTATTGTTTGCAGCAGTTGAAACTCCTACGTTTGGAGACAAATCTCTTTTTCCGTAAACCTCACCTCTACAAATCCAAACTTTTATACCAAGTCGGCCATACGTTGTATGTGCTTCTGCTAAAGCATAGTCAATATCAGCTCTAAATGTATGAAGTGGAGTTCTTCCATCCTTGTACATTTCTGAACGTGCCATTTCAGCGCCGTTTAGTCTACCAGATATTTTTATTTTTATTCCTTCAGCTCCCATTCTCATTGTACTTGCAATTGCCATTTTAATTGCTCTTCGGAATGAAATACGAGCTTCAAGTTGTCTTGCAACACCATCTGCTACTAAACGAGAATCAAGTTCCGGACGTTTAACTTCGAAAATATTAATTTGAATTTCTTTCTTCGTTAATTTTTTTAATTCTTCTTTAAGTTTATCAACTTCTTGACCACCTTTACCAATTATAACTCCTGGTCGTGCTGTATTGATAGTAACTGTAACTAGTTTTAAAGTTCTTTCAATAATTATTTTGGAAATACTTGCTTTGGTTAAACGAGCAAATAAGTACTTACGAATTTGATCATCCTCAACAATTTTGTCTTTGTAATCATTTCCACCATACCAATTAGATTCCCATCCGTGAATGTAGCCTAATCTATTTCCTATTGGATTTGTTTTTTGTCCCATTTCTTACTACTTATTTAGTTCCATCAACTACGATGGTAACATGGTTTGATCTTTTTCTAATTCTGTGCGCTCTACCTTGAGGTGCAGGTTGTATTCTCTTTAACATTGCCCCACCACCAACTTCGATAGACCGAACAACTAAATTTTCTTGTGTTATATCAGCTCCTTCATTTTTCTGCTCCCAATTAGAGATTGCAGAACGCAACAACTTACCTAAGCTAACCGAAGCAATTTTTCCATTAAAATGAAGAATATTTAAAGCTTTATTAACTTCCATTCCTCTAATTAAATCTGCAACCAATCTCATTTTACGTGGTGAAATATTTGAATTATTCAACTTTGCAAACGCAATTGATTTTTTATTTTCCTTAATACTTTCAGCTCTTAGCCTTTTTCTTGCTCCCATGAGTATCTAATTTCTATCGTTTTTTATCTTTTTTGTTTCCTCCATGTCCTCGGAAGTTTCTCGTTGGAGAGAATTCACCAAGTTTGTGACCAACCATATTTTCAGTTGCAAAAACAGGAATAAATTTATTTCCATTATGAACAGCAAATGTTAAGCCTACAAACTCAGGCGTAATAGTAGATGCGCGCGACCATGTTTTAATTACTGCTTTACTCTTCGCAACTTGTGCATCATCAACTCTTTTCATCAATTTATAATGAACAAAAGGCGGTTTTTTTAGTGAACGACTCATATCCTATTTTTTTCTTCTTTCAATAATTAACTTATCTGAATACTTGCTTTTAGATCTTGTTTTAAATCCTTTTGCAGGTATTCCATTTCTTGATCTTGGGTGACCTCCTGAATTTCTTCCTTCACCACCACCCATTGGGTGATCAACAGGATTCATTACAACTCCTCTTACTCTTGGTCTGCGACCTAACCATCTTGAACGACCAGCTTTACCAGAAACAGCTAAATTGTGTTCTGAATTTGAGACCGATCCAATAGTTGCGATACATGTAACTAAAATCATTCTAGTTTCACCTGAAGGCATCTTTACAATTGCATATTTGCCATCACGTGCATTAAGTTGTGCATACGTTCCAGCTCCTCTTGCAATTGAACCACCTTTGCCAGGCTTCAATTCTATGTTATGGATTACAGTACCAAGAGGAATATCAGATAAATACATTGCGTTACCAATATTTGGCGTTGCAGTTTTCCCTGATAAGATTTGATCTCCAACTTTCATTCCATTTGGAGCAATGATATATCTTTTTTCTCCGTCAGCATAAAATAATAAAGCAATATTAGCAGTACGATTTGGATCATACTCAATTGTTTTAACAGTAGCAGGAATATCAAACTTATCGCGTTTGAAATCGATGATACGGTATTTTTGCTTATGGCCACCACCAATGTATCGCATTGTCATTCGACCATCATTATTTCGACCACCGGATTTCTTCATGCTCGACACCAAACTCTTTTCTGGAGTCGATGCTGTTATCCCCTTAAATTCCAATGCCACTTTGTGACGTTGCCCTGGAGTTGTTGGTTTAAATTTCTTTAGACTCATTGCCTTTTCTTAATAATTATTAAATAAATCTATAGTTTGACCATCTGCAACAGAAACTATCGCTTTTTTCCATTGTTTACTTTTTTGCTCAATAACACCTTTGTTTGTGTATTTTGCAGAAGAAGCACCACCACCATAATTCATTGTGCGAACATCAACAACTGTGATACCATACATTTTCTCAACGGCTTTCTTAATTTCTAATTTATTTGCTTTTTTGTCAACTTCAAATGTGAAGCGATTTAGTGATTCACTACACATGGTAGCTTTCTCAGTAATGACAGGTTTTTTTATAATTGTCTGCATGATGATTAATTAAGTATCATTTCTATTTTTTTAACTGCACCTTCAGCTAAAATAATTTTTTTGGCATTCAACAAATCATAGGTATTAAATGAGTCTGCTGTTACGACTTTTACTTTCTTAAGGTTTCGTGATGCCAAGTAAACATTATCTATATTTTCAGCAAGAATAAAAAGTACTTTTTGATCGTCTAATTTCAATGAAGTAATTAATGTCTTGAAATCTTTTGTTTTAGCTTCTGCAAAATTGATATCTTGCATTACAAGAATAGCATCATTTTTTGCTTTAAAGGCAAATGCAGACTTACGAGCTAATCTTTTAAGCTTAATGTTTAATTTGAAGTGGTAATTTCTAGGACGTGGTCCAAAAATTCTTCCACCACCAACACGTGTTCCTGATTTTACACTACCAGCACGAGCTCCACCTGTTCCTTTTTGTTTTTTTATTTTTCTTGTAGATCCAGCAATTTCTGCTCGTTCTTTAGATTTGTGTGTTCCTTGACGTTTATTCGCTAAATGTTGTTTAACATCTAAGTAAATAGCATGGTTATTTGGTTCGATACCAAAAATGTCGTCTGAAAGTGTTACGGACTTAGCTGTAACCGTTCCTGTTGCGTCGTATATTTTTGCTTTCATTACCTTCTAATTGTTAAAGTTGAACCATTTGCTCCTGGAACTGAACCTTTCACGATAAGGATATTCTTTTCAGCAATTACTTTTAATATTTGTAGGTTTGAGGCCATTCTATTTTTGTTACCCATTTGTCCACCCATTCGCATTCCTTTGAATACACGTGCAGGGTAAGAACAAGCACCAATAGATCCTGGAGCACGAAGACGATTATGCTGACCGTGTGTCGCTTGACCAACTCCAGCAAATCCGTGTCGTCTCACAACTCCTTGAAAACCTTTTCCTTTTGTAGTACCTACAACATCAACGAAGTCACCTTCAGCGAAGATAGCTACGTCAATTTTATCACCAATCGTTACGTTATCAAAACCTTTGAACTCCACCAATTTTGCTTTAGGTGTTGTACTGGCATTTTTAAAGTGACCTTTCATTGCATTTGGAGTATTCTTTTCTTTCTTTTCTCCAAATCCCAATTGAACGGCCTCGTAACCATCTCTGTCTTGTGTCTTAACCTGAGTTACAACACAAGGACCTGCTTCTATCACTGTGCATGGTAATGATTTACCCTCGGCACTGTAGATGCTAGTCATTCCGACTTTTCGACCAATAATTCCTGGCATATTCTTGTTATTAATTTATTTACACTTTAATTTCAACATCCACTCCACTTGGAAGCTCTAACTTCATCAATGCATCTACTGTTTTAGAAGAACTGCTATAAATGTCTAGCAATCTTTTGTAGGCACACAATTCAAATTGCTCTCTCGCTTTTTTCATTACGTGCGGAGAACGCAATACAGTATAAATTCTTTTGTGCGTTGGAAGAGGAATTGGACCACTTACAATTGCGCCAGTAGACTTTACTGTTTTTACGATTTTCTCAGCCGATTTATCCAAAAGGTTGTGATCGTATGATTTTAATTTTATTCTAATTTTTTGACTCATTTTCTTTTAGTTTATTATGCTGAAACTTTACCGTTAGCTTTCGAAATTACATCTTCAGCAATATTTTTAGGAGCATCTGCATAGTGAGAAAATTCCATTGAATAGCTTGCTCTACCTGAAGTAACCGTTCGTAATTGAGTTACATAACCAAACATTTCTGATAAAGGAACATCTGCTTTTAAAACTTTTGCGCCAGCTCTATCATCCATTCCACGCATCATTCCACGTCTTCTGTTTAAGTCACCAACAACATCACCCATATTTTCTTCTGGCGTAACAACTTCAAGTTTCATAATTGGTTCCAAAAGAACTGGGCTACATAACTTCATAGAATTTCTATAAGCCATTTTAGCACATAATTCAAAGGACAATGAATCTGAATCGACTGCGTGGAATGAACCATCAATTAATTCTACTTTCATTGCTTCAACTGGGAATCCAGCTAAAACACCATTTTTCATGGAATCTTTAAATCCTTTTTCAACAGAAGGAATAAATTCACGAGGAATATTACCTCCTTTTATGCTGTTAATGAATTCCAATCCAATTTTTTCAGGATTATCTTGAGGAGAAATTTTAACCAATATATCAGCAAATTTACCTCGACCACCTGTTTGTTTTTTAAATACTTCACGGTGATCAGTTTTACCTGATATATTTTCTCTGTAAGCAACTTGAGGATCACCTTGATTTACTTCAACTCTAAATTCTCTTTTTAATCGGTCAATAATAATTTCAAGGTGAAGTTCACCCATTCCAGAAATTATAGTTTGACCTGTCTCTTCATCTGTATTTACACGGAATGTAGGATCTTCTTCAGAAAGTTTTGATAATCCAATCGATAATCTATCTGTATCTGCTTGAGTTTTTGGCTCTATTGCTAATCCAATAACTGGTTCAGGGAATACCATTGATTCAAGAATAATCGGTGCATTTTCTGCACACAAAGTATCTCCAGTTTTAATGTCTTTAAATCCAACTACTGCACCAATATCTCCAGCTCCAAGTTCGTTAATTTGGTTTTGTTTGTTAGCATGCATTTGAAAAATACGAGAAATTCGTTCTTTATCTCCAGATCTTGTGTTTAACACATAAGAACCTGCAGCTAATTTACCGGAATAAGCACGAACAAAGCAAAGGCGACCAACAAAAGGATCGGTTGCAATTTTGAATGCTAATCCAGCAAAAGGCTCATCAAATGATGGTTTTCTTAATACTTCTTGGTCATTTTTTGGGTTAATACCAACAATTCCTTCGATATCCATAGGAGACGGAAGAATTTCCATTACCATGTCTAGCATTGCCTGTACTCCTTTGTTCTTAAATGCAGAACCACACATCATTGGAACAACTTTTCCAGATATTGTAGCAGCTCTCAAAGCATTTAAAATTTCTCGTTCTGTTAAAGAATTTTCATCTTCAAAGAATTTCTCCATTAAAGACTCATCAAATTCAGCAACAGCTTCTAATAATTCACTTCTTAATTGTCTTGCCTCTTCAATAACATCTGCTGGGATTTCAATTTCTTGAAATGTCATTCCTAAATCTTCTTCATTCCAAGTAATTCCTTTGAAGTTAATAAGATCTACAACCCCTTGAAAATTATCTTCAGAACCAATGTTTATTTGTAATGGAAGTGCATGACTGCCTAACATTGTTTTAACTTGCTTACATACTTTTAAAAAGTCTGCGCCTTGACGGTCCATTTTATTAACAAAACCAATACGAGGAACATTATAGTTATTAGCTAGTCTCCAATTTGTTTCAGATTGAGGCTCTACACCATCAACAGCAGAAAATAGAAATACTAGTCCATCAAGAACACGAAGAGAACGGTTTACCTCAACTGTAAAGTCAACGTGTCCAGGAGTGTCAATAATGTTAACGTGATAAAGTTCATTTCTGTATTTCCAATTTAAAGTTGTAGCTGCAGACGTAATTGTAATTCCTCTTTCCTGCTCTTGCTCCATCCAATCCATAGTTGCAGCACCGTCATGAACTTCTCCAATCTTGTGACTAACACCACCGTAGAACAGAATTCGTTCAGTAGTAGTCGTTTTTCCTGCATCGATATGAGCAGCAATTCCAATATTACGTGTATATTTAAGGTCTCTTGCCATTACTTAGAATCTAAAATGTGAAAACGCTTTATTTGCTTCAGCCATACGTGTTGTATCTTCTTTCTTTTTGTATGCAGCTCCCTCTTCTTTTGAAGCAGCAATGATTTCAGAAGCTAAACGTTGTGACATTGTTTTTTCGTTTCTTTTTCGTGAATAACCAATTAACCATTTCATAGCTAATGAAGCTTTTCTTTCATCACGAACAGGTGTAGGGATTTGAAATGTTGCTCCTCCAACACGACGACTTTTTACTTCGACAATTGGCGTAATATTTTCCAATGCTTTTTTCCAAACATCAATACCTTCTTGATCTTCAATTTTTTTGTTAATTAATTCTATTGCATCATAGAATATTCTAAATGCTATACTTTTTTTACCTGATAGCATTAAGTTATTTACAAATTTTGTTACTACCACATCGTTAAACTTCGGATCTGGCAGAATCGCAATTTTTTTGGCTTTTCTTCTTCTCATTTTCTAATGCTTATTAATTATTTCTGCTTGGGACGTTTCGTTCCATACTTTGATCTTCTTTGACTTCTTCCTTGTACACCTGCTGTATCTTCAGCACCGCGAACAATGTGATAACGTACTCCTGGAAGATCTTTTACTCTTCCTCCGCGAACAAGTACTAGGGAGTGTTCTTGAAGATTGTGGCCTTCACCACCAATGTATGCGTTGACTTCTTTCCCGTTCGTTAAACGAACACGCGCCACTTTACGCATAGCCGAGTTTGGCTTTTTTGGTGTAGTCGTGTATACACGAACACAAACACCTTTACGTTGTGGACATGAATCAAGCGCAGCAGATTTACTTTTCTTCACTACCGCAGTTCTTCCTTTGCGAACTAATTGTTGAATAGTTGGCATAAAATACTCTTAATTTAAATAAATAATTAATCCTCAAACGTACTTTGAGGGGTGCAAAGATACCTTTTTTAATTTACTACGCAACTATGAATTGAAAAAAAAACGAGTTTTTTATTGAAAAAAGTCTTAGTAATTGTTTTTCAGATAGTTTCCAAAATAAAAAAAGCTCCAAAAGGAGCTTGTAGGATAAAATAATTCAAATTTTTTAGAGTGTTTTCTTGATGGCTTCAATAAGACGTTTTACGTTTGGAAGTGCTTCATCAATTAAGCTTGGAGAAAACGCAAAAGGCGTGTCCGTTTGAGTTACACGCATTACTGGTGCATCTAAGTAATCAAAAGCATACCGTTGAACATGATAAGCAATTTCGGATGAAATAGATGCCAAGGGCCAAGATTCTTCCAATACCACACAACGGTTTGTTTTTTTTATTGATTCAACAATAGTTCCATAGTCTAAAGGTCGAATTGTTCTTAAATCGATTACTTCAACTTCAATATTTTCTTTTGCAAGTATTTCTGCTGCTTCAAGAGCAACTTTCATTATTTTTCCAAATGAAACTAAGGTGACATCTGTACCTTTTCTTTTAATATCAGCAACTCCTATTGGGATTATATATTCTCCTTCGGGAACTTCTCCTTTATCCCCATACATTTTCTCAGATTCTAAAAACACAACCGGGTCCTCGTCTCGAATTGCAGCTTTTAGTAAACCTTTAGCATCTGCAGGATTTGATGGTGTAATAACTTTAAGTCCTGGAACATGAGCATAGAAAGCTTCAAAACTCTGAGAATGAGTTGCACCAAGCTGTCCGGCAGTCCCATTTCCACCTCTAAAAACGATTGGGCAGTGGTATTGACCACCCGACATCTGCATCATTTTTGCGGCAGAATTTATAATTTGATCAGCTGCTAGAATTGCAAAATTCCAAGTCATAAACTCAACAATTGGTTTTAAACCATTCATAGATGCTCCAACTGCAATTCCTGTAAATCCAAGTTCTGCAATTGGCGTATCAATCACTCTTTTTGGTCCAAATTCATCAAGCATTCCCTGTGAAACCTTATATGCACCGTTATATTCAGCAACTTCTTCACCTAAAAGAAAGACGTTTTTATCCCTTCTCATTTCTTCGGACATTGCTTCTCTTAAAGCTTCTCTAAATTGTATCGTTTTCATAATTTTTTAAATGTCGGTGCAAAGGTATTAATAAGAAATTAAATAGCTAAGAGATCTATGCAACTTTAAGACTAGCTATTTTTGATTTACTGAATTGAGAATTTGCATAATCAAGCGAGACATTAAATGTTTTTAAATTCAGAGAAGGGATTTCAAACATTGCATCAGTTAAAATAGCCTCGCAAATTGAGCGTAATCCTCTGGCTCCCAATTTAAATTCTAATGCTTTTTTGACGATGAAATCAAGTGTTTCATTTTCAAAGCTAAGTTTCACGCCATCAATATCAAACAAGCTAATATATTGTTTAATTAGTGCATTTTTAGGCTCTGTGAGAATGCGTTTTAAATCATTTTCATTTAGTGGTTCAAGATAAGATAAAACAGGAAATCTTCCGATTAATTCAGGGATTAAACCATATGTTTTAATATCTGTTGGCGTAATATATTTAAGAAGTGATTCATTTTCTATGTTTTCTTCTGAGCTTGAACTAAAGCCTATTGTTTGTCTGTTAACACGACTTGCAATAATTTGCTCAATGCCATCAAATGCACCACCACAAATAAATAAAATATTTTTTGTGTCAATTTGCACTAATTTTTGTTCAGGGTGTTTTCTTCCTCCTTGAGGCGGAACACTTACAATGCAACCTTCCAATAATTTCAGTAAAGCTTGTTGAACTCCTTCGCCAGAGACATCTCGCGTAATAGATGGATTATCATTTTTCCGAGCTACTTTGTCAATTTCATCAATAAAAACAATTCCTTTTTGAGTAGATTCAACATTGTAGTCAGCTGCTTGCAATAAGCGAGAAAGAATACTTTCTACGTCTTCCCCAACATATCCAGCTTGAGTTAAAACTGTTGCATCTGCAATACAAAAGGGAACATTTAGCATTTTTGCTATTGTTTTAGCGAGTAAAGTTTTCCCAGTTCCAGTTCGCCCTACCAAAATAACATTGGATTTATCAACTTCAATGTCTTCTTTTTTAGACCTAAAATTTAAGCGCTTAAAATGATTGTAAACAGCAACAGATAGCACTTTTTTCGCTTCATCTTGACCAATAACATATTCATCTAATAGCTGTTTTATTTCAGCAGGCTTATGAATATTTATTTCTGTAGTATTTTTTAAAACATCTTTAGAGACATTAGTTTCGCCTACTTCCTCACTGACAATTCTATTTGCTTGAATAGCACAGCTATCGCAAATATGACCAGATATACCAGCAATTAACATTTGGACATTTGCACGATTTGCCCCACAAAAAGAACAAGTCGTTTCTTTCTTTGCCATGAATATTATTTTGGATTACGTAAAAGAACTTCATCTACCATTCCATATTCTTTAGCTTCTTGAGATGTTAACCAATAATCGCGGTCTGAATCTGCCCAAACCTTATCGTAAGTTTGTTTGGAATGTAGTGCAATAATATCGTATAGTTCTTTCTTAAGTTTTTGTATTTCACGTGCAGTAATTTCAATATCTGATGCTTGTCCTTGCGCGCCGCCTAATGGTTGATGAATCATAACGCGTGAATGTTTTAAAGCACTTCTTTTACCTTCAGCACCAGCGCATAAAAGAACTGCTCCCATAGAAGCCGCCATTCCTGTACAAATTGTCGCAACATCTGGACGGATATATTGCATAGTATCGTAAATACCAAGTCCTGCATAAACAGAACCTCCTGGTGAATTTAGGTAGATTTGAATGTCTTTTTTAGCATCTACAGATTCTAGAAATAACAATTGAGCATTGATGATATTTGCTACTTGGTCGTTTATACCAGTTCCTAAAAATATAATTCTATCCATCATCAATCTTGAAAATACATCCATTTGAGTCATATTCATAGGACGTTCTTCAATAATGTAAGGTGTTAGTGAAGACTCTATATAGTGATCTACAACCATACTGTTTATTCCAAGATGCTTTGTAGCATACTTTCTAAATTCGTTTCCGTCAATCATTTTGTATTTTTTTAATTTGGTATAAAATTAACCAAAGTCAGTTAAATATTCTCCTTTTTAGTAATATAAACTTTAGAGAAAAAAAAATCCCAGATAACTGGGATTTTAATTGTTCTTTTTTTAGAATTCTAATTTACTGCTGATGAAAATGTTGTATCATTCATAAATTTTAAAAACTCACGATCTTTTGAAGCTTTAGTCTTTAAATTTGAATCCTTCGCGAAAGCTTGTTTTAAGTTAGTGACAACTGCATCTACGCTTTCTCCATTTCTTGCAGAGATAATCGCTTTTAAGTAAAGAGATTCAGAGGTAGTGGCAACAGCACTTAAAACTTTAGTTGCTTGAGGTAATTTACCTTGAAGTGTTAAGGCAAGAGCTTTATTAAAAGAGTCATCTTTTAAGTTGTTTTCAGCTTTTGAATAATTTCCGCTCATAATATTTAAAATAGCATTGTTATATGCTACAATAGAACTATTTTTTGCATCCACTGATTTAGTTTGTGCCATTAGTTTTATAGCTTGTGTTCTATTATCTTGAATTAAAACAACACCCGCTAAATTATTTTTCGCAGCAATATTTTCTTTTAGAGAATTTGATTTTTCAAGACTCTTTTTAGCATCTGCTATTTTATTTTGAGAAAAGTTAAGAGCACCTAAATTGTTATGCGTTCTATGATCAGAATCAAAATTTGAAGCAGCTAGTTGATAAATTCGTTCTTTTTCATTTAGCTCTTGTGTTAAGTTTTTACCAGCATATAATAGTTCTTCTACACCTAAAATTGAAGGATTATTTATAGAAGCTTGCATAATTTCATCATCAGTTAGGCCATTTTCAGTATAATTCACAATAATATTAGCTCGTCTAATTTTAGGAAAAACATCTTTTTCTAATTCAGTATATGATTTTCCTAAATTTATCATTTCTGTTTCGCGTTGAACTGGATCTTTTGTCATTTCTAAAATTCTAATAAATAAGTTTTTATCTGCTTCAGAAATAGACGTGGTTAGGCTCAATTGTTCTTTAAATCCATCAAAATCTTCACCTTTACCTTGTAGCTTATAATTAACAGTGTCGGTGTATCCGGCAATTTTACTTTTTTTCATAATAGAAATTAGCGAAGCCCTGGCTGATTTTGTTCTTTCGTTTGATAAATTAGAATTTTTATCTTCAACTCCATCAGGTGAAGCATATCCAACTATATTAATTGAATTGATTTTGATTTTTGGATTAAGCTGAGATGTTTTTATCCAAACTAATAAATCGTTTAAATCGACGTCTTTTAATTCATTAGCCTTTACAACAGATTGTCCTCTATCAAAATTGATTACCGCAGATTTAGTTTTATCAACTGAACGAATTATGGCATCATCCTCATAAATCATTTTGAATTCTTTTTTTACAAGATATGGAGTAATGATTGTAGCATCAGCTATTTTCTTTTCGGGCAAGGTCATTTTTTCCTTTAAACCTTTAAAAACTTTACCTGTAATTTTAAAGTCTGCAGCCTCCATATCGTTAGAATAAGGAATTGCCATTTCAAAATTTACAGTTCCACCCGGTTTAAACAAAACAGCTCTACCATTTCCTGTAACTTTTTCACCTTGTACTATCCATGTTCCAATTGATGTATTTCCAATTTTAGGAGAAATTTCTGCTCTTATTTTCTTTTGTATACCTTTTTCAGGAATATTTACAATTACATTAAAACGCAAGCTATCACCATGCATTTCAAGTGGATTTGGATTCACAGTATATGTAAAATCTTTAACGAGATCACAAGAGTTCAAAGAAATCAATAGACTTCCGAAAATTACAAGAGTTAAAAAACGGTTCATTATTTTTGTTTTATATAAATTATTAATGCAAATCTAAAAAAGATATTACTATTAACTTAGATTCTTTTATTTTTTTTTTAACATTCGAAAAAAACTAAATTTATTTTATTTTTCAATAAATGGACTAAGTTCTTTTAGAGGAACAAGCACAAAACTTCGATTTTTATATTCTTTGTGAGGTATAGTTAATTTTTCACTCTTATAAATCAGTTGATCGAAGAATATAATATCTAGGTCGATTATACGATCTTTATAAATCCCTTCAGTTTTTTTTCTACCCATTTTTTTTTCTATATTTTTTAGCTCTTTTAGAGTAGCTAGAGGATTTAGATGGGTTTTACAAATTAGACAGGCATTAACAAAAATATTATCAGATTTAAATCCTTGTGGTTCGTTTTCAAAAAAAGAGGATACTTCGGTAACTTCCCCGATCAAAGTATTTATTTCTTCAATTGCGCTACTAAGATTCTTTGATTTATCTCCAATATTGGAGCCTAATGCTATATAAACAGTATGTTTTTTAATAGATATTAATTTTTCCTCCATTTGAAATTATGTACCATTTCAAGTAAATCAACTTTAAGATAATCCAAAGAAGGCCTTAAAGAATCATAGTTTGGCCGACAATTTAATAGTACTTCTCCACGAACAAAATTCTGAATTGAATCTGTTAAGTAAAACTGAAAATTAGTTGCAACATTTCCCTTTAGCTCAAAAAAGGTTCCGAAAACTCTATTTTTAGCATTAATAATTTGCTCAAATTCTATTTTATCAGCTTTAATTTTATGTTCATCTACTTTATCGTTTGCAAAATTTATTAATTCAGGAAGTGAATCTTTTGATGGGATTTCGATGTAGTATAAGAATAAGCTACCATTCAAAGGTCCTAGATTAATTTCCTGAATACATGAGTTGAATTTTGAATTTTGAATTGTTTTATAATTATATAAAGCTGATAATTTAAACTGATAGGGACAATCTCCCTTTACAATAGAATAAGAGTGATCTGGAAAATTAATATTTAAGTATGTAGGTGGTTTTGGAACTGGTGCCGGTTCTTTGCAAGCATGGGCATTCAAAATGAAGAAAGCCAAAAGAACTCTAATAAAGGATTTTTGATTGTTTTTCATCATTTAGTTTGATTTTACTTGAATCTTTATTGATTTCACTCTCCTTTTATCTGATGACTCAACAATGATTTTGAAATTTTCAACTTCAATAAATTCTTTATTCTTTAAAATTTTACCTGCTTGTTCAACAACAAATCCTCCAATTGTTTCAGCTTCACCCTTTAAATTTTCAAATACAAGTCCATCAATCCCTAAAACTTTATATAAATCATTTAGCGAGGTTCTTCCTTCAAAAATAAAAGTAGATGGATCAACTTTTGAATATTCAATTTCATCGTCATCAAATTCATCTGTTATGTCACCAACAATTTCTTCTAGAATATCTTCTAAAGTAACTATACCGCAAGCTCCACCATATTCATCTACAACAATTGCCATGTGCATTTTCATATTTTTAAATTCTTGTAGCAAGTCATTTATTTTTTTGTTTTCAGGGATAAAAAAGGGTTTTCTAATAACTGTAGACCACCCCGTATAATCCGGATTACTTAAATTTGGGAGTAAATCTTTGATGTATAAAATACCAACAACATTATCTTGTGTGTCTTGGAATACAGGGATTCTCGAGTAACCAGCTTCTAAAATAAAGGCTAAAACATCCTTAAAATTTGAGGATATATCAATTGCATCAACTTCAATTCTAGGTGTCATTATTTGGCATGCTTCCGTTCTTCCAAATTTCACAATTCCCTCTAGGATTTTATGATCGTCCTCCGAATCGTTATCTTCTTTCGTCAATGCAATAGCCTGTTCTAGTTCATCTGTTGTAATACTAGTTTTTCCTTTTGCATTTTTTTGGATAAAAAAAGAACCTTTCACTAAAAGATTTTTCAGCCAAGATAATGGAGGTGTTTTTCTTAAAATATTTAATGGATAGACCATCCACCGAACAACTCTTAGAGAATTTTTTGCAGCAAAAATTTTAGGAATTACTTCTCCTGTCATTAACAAAATAAATGTTATACCCAATACCTCAAGAAGAAATCTTTTAATTTCAAAATCCTTTGTTGGAGGGTAAAAATCGTTTAGTATAAAAGTTGATAAAATAACAACTCCAACATTTACAAAATTATTTGTAATTAAAATAGTTGCAAGTAATTCCTTTGGTTTAGCTAGTAAGTCTGATATTAATTTTGATTTTGCAGAATTTTCTTGTTTAATCTCTTCCCGATCTAAGGGTCTAAGAGAAAAAAAAGCCGATTCTGATCCAGACATCATTGCTGAAACAAGGAGCAAAAGAACTATAATGCCTAAGTAAATATAATTATTTGTACTGAATCCTGCTTCGGCAATTTGATACAATTCGTAACTGGGAGGTTCGCTTATAGTCATAAAAATTAAAATGGGGAATCATCATCACTACTCGATGAAAGTCCTGGCATGTCAGAAGGTAGGTTTGGAGTTCCACTTGAATTATAAGGGGCAGCTGTTTTATCTGAAGTTTCTAAGCGAGAAAGGATGGTTAATTCTTCACCTATAATTTCTGTATTGTATTTTGTATTTCCTTCTTTGTCTTGCCAAGATCGTTTTTTTAATTTTCCTTCAACATAAATTTTTGTCCCTTTTCGGATATATTTTTCAGCTATTTCAGCTAATCCTCTCCAAAGAACGATGTCGTGCCAATCTGTTATTTCTTTTTTCTCCCCTGAATTTTTATCAGTAAATGATTCTGAAGTAGCAATTGAAAAAGAAGCTACAATTGCACCATTTTCTAAGCGGCGAATTTCAGGATCTTTTCCAAGATTACCAATAAGAATTACCTTATTTACAGTTCCATTCATGAAACAAATTTATACAAAAAAATCATTTGATTTCAGATTATTTTTTCTTAAAAACTTTTTTCTTAGCCGATTTTGGAGCCTGATTTTTGGATATATGAATACATTCTTCTAGACTTAGGTTTTCTGGAGTGGTATCTTTTGGCAGCTTAAAATTGTCTTTTCCGATTTTTAGATAAGCACCATATCTACCGTTTAGCAATTGAACATCGGGGCGAGAATCAAAAGCTTTAATTAGTTTATTTGCATCAGCTGTTTGTTTTTCTACAAATAATTCTATTGCTCTATCTAATTCTATTGTCATAGGCTCTTCTCCTTTCGGAATTGATACAAATACTTTTCCAACTTGAATGTATGGGCCAAAACGCCCGGCATTTGCCTTTACTATTTCTGAGTTATATTCTCCTAGTGTTCTTGGTAATTTAAATAAAGCGAGCGCTTCTTCGAGTGTAATTGATCCGATTGACTGATTATTTTGTAAGGAAGCAAATTGTGCTTTTTCGCCATCTTCTTTTTCATCTCCAATTTGCACCATTGGACCATACCTTCCTATTCTTACAATTATTTTTCGCCCTGAAACAGGATGTATCCCCAATTCTCTTTCTCCAGAAGCACGATCAGAATTTTCCAATGTGTTTGTCACATTTGCATGAAAGGGCTCGTAAAATTCCGCCATCATATCTGTCCATTGAATTTTCCCCTTAGCAATTTCGTCAAATTCTGCTTCTACTTTTGCTGTAAAATTGTAATCCATTATGCGGTCAAAATGCTGATTTAAAAAATCAGTAACGACTATTCCAATATCAGTAGGCGAAAGTTTATTTCTATCTTTTCCGGTAGTTTCAGATTTTACCTCTCTGTTAATTTGTTCGTTGCTTAATTTTAGAACGGTAAAATGTCTAAGTTCTCCCTCTCGTTCTTTTTTCTCAACGTAGCCTCTTTTTTGAATTGTTGAAATTGTTGGTGCGTAAGTTGATGGTCTACCAATTCCTAATTCCTCTAATTTCTTAACTAAAGAAGCTTCTACATACCTTGCAGGCGGTCGTGTATATCTTTCTGTTGCCGTTATTTCCTTTTGCTTTAATTTTTCGTTTACTTCAACACTTGGAAGAATAGATTCGTCTGAATCATCATCTTCACCATCTTCAACTTGAGATTCAAGATATACCTTTAAAAAACCATCAAAACGAATCACTTCTCCTTTGGCAGTGAAATAATCTCCATTATCTAAACCTCCAATTTTAATAGTTGTTCGTTCTAATTTAGCGTGTGACATTTGAGAAGAAATGGCCCGTTTCCAAATAAGATCATAAAGACGTATGTCGTCATTTTCTCCTGTAATTGATGTTCGTTGAAAGTCTGAAGGTCGAATTGCCTCGTGGGCTTCTTGAGCTCCTGCACTTTTACTTGTATATTTTGTAGGCTTTGAATATTCAGCTCCATAATTTAACTCAATTGCATTTTTCGCTTCTTGAATTGCTGTTTCTGAAAGGTTTACAGAGTCTGTTCTCATGTAGGTAATCATACCAGATTCATAGAGTCGTTGAGCAACAAGCATTGTTTTTGTAACAGAAAATCCGAGTTTTAAGCTTGCTTCTTGTTGCAAAGTAGATGTGGTAAATGGCGCTGATGGTGTTTTTGTAGCTGGCTTTTGTTGGATTTCTTCAACAAAGAAAGAACTTTTTAAACACCTTTCTAAAAGTTTTTTTGCTTCGCTTTCATCTGCTAATTGCTTACAATATTCTGTTTTTAAATTTCCTTTTAGTGCTTGAAATAAGCCATTTACTCTGAAGAAAGTACTTGTACTAAAAGATTGAATTTCTTTTTCCCTTTCAACAATCAATCGAACTGCAACTGATTGAACTCTGCCTGCTGAAAGTTTTGGTCTAATTTTTTTCCATAAAACTGGTGAAAGTTCAAATCCAACAATTCGATCTAATATTCTTCGAGCTTGCTGCGCATCTACTAATTCTTTATTTATATTTCTTGGTTTTTCAATGGATTTTAAAATTGCTGTTTTGGTAATTTCATTAAATGTAATTCGCTTTGTTTCTTTTTTACTAAGTCCCAATGTTTCATACAAATGCCAAGAAATAGCTTCTCCCTCACGATCCTCATCTGTTGCTAACCAAATTACTTCAGATTCTTTGACTAATTTTTTTAATTCTGTAACTAATTGTTTTTTATCGGGAGTAACCTCGTAAAGAGGGTTAAATTTATTGTCAATTTCTATTGCAAGCCCCTTTTTTGCTAAATCTCTGACGTGGCCATAACTAGATTTTACTATAAATTCACTTCCTAAATACCCTTCGATAGTCTTAGCTTTTGCAGGTGACTCAACGATTACAAGATTTTTTGCCATTTAATTTTTATAAATTGAAAGGCACAAATGTAAATCTAAATTAATTGAACTCGCAAACTCTTTGTTCTAATTTTTCATTTTATTTTTTTTAACCTATGGTTATTTAATCAATTATTCTTTGTCTAATCGCTTACAAATTTTTACGCTGACATTTTGTCATAAGTTTTATATTTTGTAGTTTTGCAGTTGATTTTAGAAGAAATATGTCAATTGAAAATAAAGTTATTGATGAGTCAGTTCAGGGTGAAGCAACTTTATATCCTGTAAAAGATAAGCAAGCAATAAACGGGAAGAAATTATACCTCGAAAGCTATGGCTGCCAGATGAATTTTTCAGATAGTGAGGTTGTAGCATCGATTATGTCAAATCAAGGATATGAAACAACTCGTAATGTTGATGAAGCAGATATAATTTTAATAAATACCTGTTCGATTCGAGAAAATGCAGAATTACGAGTTCGACAACGATTAACGGATTTCAAAAAGAAAAAAGATAAAAATCCTGATTTAATTGTTGGTATTCTTGGCTGTATGGCAGAAAGGCTAAAAGCTGAACTTCTTGAAGAAGAGAAACTTGTTGATATAGTTGCAGGCCCCGATGCTTACCGCGATCTACCAAATTTAGTGGAAGAAGTCGGAACTGGTCAAAAAGCAGTAAATGTTTTGCTTTCTCGTGATGAAACTTATGCTGATATTTCGCCAGTCAGATTGGATCAAGGTGGAATTTCTGCTTTTGTTACGATCATGAGAGGTTGTGATAATATGTGTTCTTTCTGTGTCGTTCCATTTACAAGAGGCAGAGAACGATCAAGAGATCCTGAAAGTATTGTTAATGAATGCAAAGACATATTTGAGAAAGGATATAGAGAAGTAACTTTATTGGGACAAAATGTCGATAGTTATCGTTGGAACATTTCCTCAAAAGGTGAAATTAAAGATCAAAATATCCCTACAACTAATTTTGCTCAACTTATGGAAAGGGTAGCTTTACTTTCTCCTGATTTACGCATTCGCTTTAGTACTTCTCACCCAAAAGATATGACAGACGATGTCTTAATAGTAATGGCAAAATATGAGAATATTTGTTCTTGTATTCATCTTCCTGTTCAATCTGGAGATTCTGATGTTTTATTTCGAATGAATCGAGGGTATACAAGAGAATGGTATTTAGAACGCATCGCCGCTATCCAAAATATAGTTCCTAATTGTGCAATTACGACAGACATTATTTCTGGTTTCTGTGGTGAAACAGAGGAGGAACATAAAAATACTCTTTCTTTAATGGATTTGGTTGAATTTGATTTTGCATTTATGTATAAATATTCTGAACGACCAAAAACACTTGCTGAGAGAAGATTTACAGATGATGTCCCTGAAGATGTGAAAGGAAGAAGGCTCGAGGAAATAATTGAAAAACAACGCGAATTTGCTCTGATGTCGAATGAAAAACAAATTGGAACCGTCCAAAAAGTTTTAGTGGAGGGGTTTTCAAAGCGTTCATCTGATTACTTGTGTGGAAGAACGAGCAGGAATTCAATGGTGATTTTTCCAAAATTAAGTTTTCAAAAAGGTGCTTATGTGATGGTGCGTATTGATTCTTGTACATCTGCAACTTTACTAGGTGAGGCAACAACAATAAATTCATAAAATGACGATTCAACAAGTAAAACAGCGTTTTGGAATTATTG
>JBIKOE010000008.1:0-53520 GCA_044358215.1 Crocinitomicaceae bacterium | reverse complement strand
GATTCTGATTATCAAAAGCAAATACATCTGCTTGAAGCGCAAGTTGAAGCGAGTATTCAAAATCACGGACATAGTAAATCAAAATCTACCATTTACACCATCCCCGTTGTTGTTCATGTTCTTCATTTAGGCGAGTCTATTGGTACAGGCTCCAATATTTCGGATATTCAAATACAACAAGCTATTATAGGACTTAATAACCGATTTAGAAATATAAATGGTTTAGGAGCTGATGTAGAAATGGAATTTTGCCTTGCTAGTAAAGACCCAAACGGTAATTAAACGAATGGCATTAACAGGGTAAATAGTTCAAGTGTTCCAAATTATTCAACAAATGGGATCACACCTACGGGAAATACATGTAGCGGAGCAGTTGAAACTGCCATAAAAGACTTAAGTAGATGGCCTGTATCTGACTATTATAATATTTGGGTAGTTAGCGAAATATGTAATGGTTCATTTGTTGGATATGCATCGTATCCCGTCGGTGGACTTTATGATGGATTGTTTATTGTATCGACTTCTATGACAAGTAACAGTGGTACATTACCTCATGAAATCGGTCACGGTTTTTTTCTTTATCATACCTTCAATGGTGACGGTGGGAATGTTTCATGTCCCGTAGATATTGATTGTCAAGTAAATGGAGATTATGTGTGTGATACACCGCCTCACAAACAAGGCGATTGCGGTACCGTTAATCCATGTACTTCAGCAGGTGTGTGGGATAATAGTAGATATAATTATATGGCTTATTGCTCTTTAGTTAACAGATTTACACAGGGACAGAAAGATCGAATGAGAGCAACGGCCGTTACTGCACCAAGAGCAAGCTTACTCACCTCCGAAGGTTGTGGGAGTGTCGGAATAAATAATATTAGCTGTAATAAAGAATTTACTATTTTCCCGAATCCCGCCCAAAAATCAATCAATTTAAGAGCAGATATAAAACTTTTAGGCTCAGCTTATGTGGTGTATAATTATTCAGGTAAACTAATTTTTAAAGGTGAAATAACTTCTGAGTTGACCATCATAGAAATTGGTGATTTATCGGGAGGAATTTATTTATTTAGTTTGGGAGAGCATTTGAATCAGACTTTTAAAGTGATAAAGGAATAAAAAAAACAGTGAAGTTTTTTTACTGGGTTTATACTGTTGAGCCTGAAGGTTTAGCTTTAATTTTACCAATTGATTATTTTTGTGATATGTTTAGAAGTGCTACAAATGTCTTAGTCAACAACATTGTGACATCAGTAGTTGAAAATGGGAAGAAGCTTAGGAAGCTTAAATCTTTAGACTTGTGAATGTAATTCCAACTAATTTCTTTAAAAGTTTTCACCATCTCTTTTAACAAAGCAAGATCTGATACTTCATTCATTTTTAGATGTAATACATTTTTTTTTATCAGATTTTTTTATTTTTATTTCAAATTAACATAAAATTCAATTAAGTGATTTGTATCAAATGATACATCTTTTATGAAAAATAATATATTAAATTTGCGCAAAATTAATAATTCAATAAAACCTATGAAAACTAATACATTGTACTTCCTTGCTTTTTTGCTTTCTTTTTCAATAAAAGCACAAACAAGCCACCAAGTTCTTTCTGCCACAGGCGGCGATGCTTCGGGCAGCGGCGGCACCGTTGCTTACAGCGTGGGGCAAATAGTTTATACTACTAGCACAGGAACCACAGGTTCTGTAGCACAAGGAGTGGAGCAAGCCTATGAAATCTCTTCTGTTGGAATCAAAGAAACGGCATTAAATATTTCATTGCGTGTTTTTCCAAATCCCACAAGTGATTATCTAACCCTTAAAGTTCAGGATTACAATAACGAGGCTTTAAGTTATAGCCTCTTAGATGAACAAGGAAAATTAGTACTGAATGATCAAATAACAAATCAGGACACCCAAGTAGCAATGAGTACTTTAGCTCGTGGCGCTTATTTTATCAATATAGTACAAGCGAATAAAAAAATTCAAACTTTCAAAATCATCAAAAACTAAAAATAGTATTTATCACAAAAATTTAAACCATGAAAAAAATCATTAGCAAATCAGCACATCTGCTAATCATTATATTAGCACATTTGCTAATCAACACATCAATTTTCGCTCAAGCACCTCAAAAAATGAGTTACCAAGCGGTTATTAGAAATACCAATGGAGCTCTTGTATCTTCTTCATCAGTAGGTATGCAAATAAGTATTTTGCAAGGCACAGCATCAGGAAATGTAGCTTATAGCGAAACCCAAATAGCAAGTACCAATGCAAATGGCTTGGTAAGTTTAGAAATTGGCTCAGGAACTGTTATTATAGGAACCTTTGCAGGAATTAACTGGGCAAATGGACCTTATTTCATTAAAACTGAAACCGACCCAGCAGGAGGCACAAACTACAGCATAACAGGAACAAACGAATTAATGAGTGTTCCATATGCTTTGTTTAGTTTAAATGGGACACCTGGTCCAACAGGAGCCAACGGAAATGATGGTGCAACTGGACCTCAAGGGAACCAAGGAATTCAAGGTGAAACAGGAGCGACAGGCCCTCAAGGCCCACAAGGAATAGCAGGGACCAATGGAAATGTTGGTGCAACTGGACCGCAAGGGAACCAAGGAATTCAAGGTGAAACAGGAGCGACAGGCCCTCAAGGCCCACAAGGAATAGCAGGGACCAACGGAAATGTTGGTGCAACAGGCCCACAAGGTCCACAAGGTCTGCAGGGAATTCAAGGTCCAGCAGGTACGAATGGAGTTGATGGAATAAATGGAATCAATGGTTTAGATGGCTCAACAGGACCAATGGGACCACAAGGTCCATCAGGAAATGACGGTACACAAGGTCCAGCAGGAGTTGACGGTATCAATGGTTTGGATGGCGCAATAGGACCAATGGGTCCTCAAGGTATTCAAGGTCCTGTTGGACCACTAGTTAGTGGGACAAACAACCAAACATTGAGACATGATGGAACTGATTGGGTTGCAAATAGTATTTTAACAAATGATGGATCAAATATTTCTGTAAGTGGTAACACAACGGTTAACGCTGCGGGTATAACTGGACAAGGATTGGTTTTATCAGATGATGGTGATTTTGTTGACTTAAACGATGGATTCGGAACAATGCGTTTTTCAAGTGGTCTTCAAATTACAGATGCTAACAAGGGAGGAAATTCTATAATTACCTTAAGATCTAATGGGGTTATCACAGCGAATCAATTCACAAAATCAGGCGGTACAGCATCACAATTTTTAAAAGCTGATGGTTCTGTTGATGCGAATAGTTATTTGACAACGTCAGGTACAGCAACCAATGTTTCAGGTATAGTAGAAATAGCTAACGGAGGAACAGGCTCATCATCTCAAAACTTTGTAGATTTAACAAATAATCAAACCATTCAAGGAGTTAAAATTTTTACTGAAAAAACAGTGGTTGGAGCGTCGTCGCCTACAAGCTCATCTGCTGTTTTAGAAGCAAATTCAACTACTCAAGGGTTTTTACCTCCAAGGATGACTTTTGCACAACGACAAGCAATTCAATCGCCTGTAAGCGGATTGATTGTTTATTGTACAAACTGCGGCCCATCAGGTCAACCACAATATTATGATGGCTCAGTATGGGTTAACATGATTGGAGGTACTGCTATAGAAGAATGGATACCTGTTGTTGGAGAGTCATTTAGAGGAGGTAAAATAGCATATGTTTTTCAGCCCGGAGACCCGGGGTATGATGCCAATGTACCACATGGATTGATTTCTGCAACTGAGGATGTTTCAATTAATGGCCAAAGAGCAGCAGTTTCATGGGGATGCCTCAATAACCCACCTCAACAAAATGACATTCCACAGCTTTCTGGGGCATTAGGAACAGCTATTGGAACCGGAAGTCAAAATACTATAGATATTCTTGCTGGATGTTCTGAAGAAAATATAGCTGCCAAACTTGCTGCAGATTTTACAAGTGGGGGATATTCGGATTGGTTTCTGCCGAGCAGTGTCGAGTTAGAAAAATTGCATGCTGTAAGGACAATAATTGGTGGATTTGAGGATTTACTCTGGTATTGGAGCTCTACACAGATTGGCAGTGCCGCATCTGCCTTCTGGTTTGGCGTAGGCGCTGCAGGCCCAATCGATAAGTTTGATCTACGCGCTGTTCGTCCGATTCGATATTTTTAATTTGTGTTAGTCGAGCATTAAAAAATAACCGCTAAATTCGTGCAAAAAAAGACTTAAATCGCTGCATATATTGGAATTTTAAAAATGTGCTACATAAAATTAGTTCCTTTACTTCTTTTAGTACTGCACTAATTCCTAAGGCTTACATCTGTTAATCAATGTACAATTAATTAAACAATTTTGGGAATTTCAGATACCTTAAATCCTCTTTAGGTAAGGAGGTGGCTCGTCACAAAAGATAATTGTAACTGAATAAGCTACGCTACATTTATTTTATTTGTGTTGTATTTTAGAATTTAGTTTTATAATAAATGCATCTTCATTTTTAGGAGAAATAAGCAATTCATCATATCTATTGTAGGTAATAATAAGCCCTTTTATAGCAGTTGACATTTTCCAACCTCCATAAAGAACACTTTCTTGGCGTTCAATTTTTTTGATAGTTGCATATGGAATTTTATGCTTCCAAAAAGAATATTTACAGAGTAGGTGATCACTTTCAAAAGTAAAATGAGTTGTGAAGATAGCCGCTATTAAAAAGCTAATAATTAAAAGAAAAATAAGTCCGAAAATTATTGCTTCAATAGTATTTTCGTTCAGATAAATTGAGACTTCACCAACTATAAAAACTGCAAGTAAAAAAAGGATTATTGACTTGTAAAACCAATCAACTTTTGTTTTAAAGCGCATCTATTCCCATGTAAAAAGTGGGCGACTTCCCATTAGTTCCTGTACTTCTTTTTGTAGCGAACTAATTTCTGAGGCTTGCTCTCTGTTCATCAATGCACGATCAATTAGTTCAACAATTTTAGGAATTTCAGCTTCCTTAACTCCTCTTGATGTAATTGCAGGAGTTCCAACGCGAATTCCAGAAGTTACAAATGGCGACTCTGTATCAAAAGGCACCATATTTTTATTGACAGTAATATCCGCTAAAACCAAGGAGTTTTCAGCATCTTTCCCACTTATGTCTTTGGATCTAAGATCAATTAACATGCTGTGATTATCAGTCCCACCAGAAACGATATTATAACCCAATTTCATAAATTCACTCGCCATAAGGCTTGCATTTTTTTGAACTTGTTGCATATAGGTTTTATATCCAGGTGTTAATGCTTCACCAAATGCTACAGCTTTTGAAGCAATAACGTGCTCGAGAGGTCCACCTTGTGTTCCCGGAAAAACAGCAGCGTCTAGTAAAGCCGCCATTGATTTCGGATTACCATTATTCCATAACAAACCAAAAGGATTGTCAAAATTATGACGCATCATAATAATTCCTCCACGAGGTCCACGAAGTGTTTTGTGCGTAGTACTCGTAATAATATGACAATGATCTAAGGGGTCGTTTAAGAGTTTTGTAGCAATCAATCCTGCAGGATGAGAAATATCAGCTAAAACAAGCGCGCCAATTTCATCTGCAACTTTTCTTATTCGTGCATAATCCCAATCCCTAGAATATGCAGATGCGCCACAAATAATCATTTTTGGACGCTCACGAAGTGCTGTTTCCTCCATTATATCGTAATCGATGCGCCCAGTTTCTTTATTTACTCCATAAAAAAATGGTTTGTATAATTTTCCGGAGAAATTTACGGGTGAACCATGCGTTAAATGTCCGCCGTGAGATAAATCAAATCCTAAGATTTTATCACCAGGATTTAAGCAAGCTAAAAAAACAGCAGCGTTTGCTTGAGCACCAGAATGAGGTTGAACATTCGCCCAAGTCGCTCCAAATAATTCACACAAACGATCAATTGCTATTTGCTCTACTTGATCTACAATTTCGCAACCACCATAATATCTTTTTCCGGGAAGTCCCTCAGCATATTTGTTGGTTAAAACACTTCCCATAGCGCGCATAACTTGTTCGCTAACAAAATTTTCGGAGGCAATTAATTCAATTCCATTTAGTTGTCTATTATTTTCTTCTTGAATGAGCTTAAAGATTTGTTCGTCTTGCATAATTTTGTAACTATTTCGGTGAAATAAAAAATTAAAATTGTTAGTAGTTCCTCGGTATTTCTCGGAAACTTTTCAAGGTGCAAATATCTAAAAAACTATTGATTTAATTGAGAAAAAAAATGAAATTTTAAAAGTATAGAGCTCTAAAATATTCGTTTAACATCACATAAAATATGTGTTTGGATACTGAGATCATTGTTCCAAATCCCATTCTTTTTTAAAATATCAATTCGAACTCTTCCTGAAGCATGAATGATTTCATTATTTGAGCCAATTATTCCCACATGAATAACTTTGCCGTCTGTGTTTGTAAAAAAGGCTAAGTCTCCGCTTGCTATTTGTTCAAATTCGATAGATGAACCACATTTTATCTGCTGTGATGCATTGCGCGGTAAATTAAAACCAAAGTGTCTAAAAACAAGTTGCGTAAACCCTGAGCAGTCAATTCCAAACATACTTTTTCCACCCCAAAGATACGGTGTGTTTAAGTATTCATTCGCATAATGAAAAATTGAATTATTTGGTGTCGATGGAGGACTTTGTTGTTGAAAATGAAAACTGCTAATCTGAAATTGTTCGCTAAGACCAACTAAACTTCCTCTAGAGATTAGCACTGGTCCCCAAGGACTTTGTATAGTTTGGAATTTAAGATCTTGATTCGTGGAGTTATCCAGCCAAGTTTTTAATTCTTTATTAGAAAAAGCAAGCGCTTGTTTTATGTCAATAAATCCTTCATAGCCATCCAATAGACTTCTAATTTTTATCCAGGGATTTCCAAATTCAAGAATTTCAATGGGTTCACCAAATAGTAGCTGAGAACTTATCTCAGACACATCTGTTTTTTCAGAACGAATTGGAGATATTGCAACACTGCAAAATGCAAGTTTTTGGTCTTCGCTTATGAGTTTAAAATTGTTCATATTTCATTTCAAAGGTAAACAATTCTTCTTCCATATTTCTTTATTTTTACAAATTGATAAGCTAAGGCATGAATTCAGAAAAATTAATTTTAGTAACAAATGACGACAGTGTTTCTGCGAAAGGAATTCATTCGCTTGTAGAAGTCGCAGCTCAATTTGGAAGGGTGGTGGTAGTTGCTCCTGATAAACCACAGTCTGGAATGGGTCATGCGATTACTATCGGTCATCCTTTGCGTTTGCAAAAAAATAATTTATTTGGATCAATTGAAGCATATGCTTGTTCTGGAACACCAGTTGATTGTGTAAAGCTTGCGATTTATGAATTATTTAAGGGTAAACCTGATTTAATTTTATCTGGAATCAATCACGGTGAAAATACCTCAACAAATGTTCTTTACTCCGGAACGATGTCTGCTGCAATAGAGGGCGCAATGGAAGGGATTCCATCTATTGGATTTTCGCTAGCTGATTACAGTGCAGATGCTGATTTTGAAGCAACTCAATTTTTTTCAGAAAAGATTATTTCAGAAGCTTTTAAAAATGAATTCCCAAAGCATGTTTGTCTCAACGTAAATGTGCCTAATTTGAAAAAAGAGGCGATAAAAGGAATAAAGATTACGCAACAGGCACATGCATTTTGGGCAGATAGCTTTTTAAAGAGAGAAGATCAGTTTGGAAAAAATTATTATTGGTTAACAGGAGAATTTTCTGATGTTGATCAACGAGAAAATACAGATTTGCAAGCAATGAAAGAGGGTTTTGTGAGTATTGTTCCTACGCAATTCGATTTAACAGCATATAATCTTATGAACGATTTTAAAAAATGGAAATTATGAAGATTAAGTGGACGCAAAAAATTACTTTGGGATTACTAATTGGAATCAGTTCACCTTTTGTATTCATGCCTCTTATTTTGTTTGTTTTGTCTCAATCCCAATACGCTACTTTTTCTTCCTATTGGGACTTAGCTTGGTCTGATCCAAAGTATACAAGTAAATATCTGTCTTTGGGATTGATTTCGAATTTACTTTGGTTTTATCTGTTCTTAAACCGCGAAAAATACGAATATACGAGAGGGATTATATTAGGTATGCTGTGTTTTATCCCGTTTATGATTTATGTAAATTTGTTTTTGTAATTTAAGTTTAGTTGAAGAAAATATACATAATTTCTGGTGAAGCTTCTGGTGATTTGCATGCAGCAAATTTAGTTTCAGAATTGAAAAAACATAATAATTCTTTGGAATTTCGTGCTTGGGGTGGTGATAGACTAAGAAATGAGGGTGTAATAATTGATAAAGACATCAAAGAGCTTGCTTTTATGGGTTTTTTGGAGGTTCTGCTTAACATCCGAACGATTTTTAAAAACATACGCTCGTGCAAGGAAAATCTTTTGAATTTCAAGCCCGATTTATTAATTTTAGTTGACTATCCTGGATTTAACTTGAGAATTGCAAAATGGGCAAAGAGCAAAGGTATTTGTGTTTATTATTATATTTCTCCACAAATTTGGGCCTGGAAAGAATCTCGAATTCACCAAATTAAAAAAACAGTTGAAAGGATGTATTGCATTTTACCTTTTGAAAAAGATTTTTACATGAAGCATTCGCTAAATGTATCGTATCTAGGACATCCACTGTTAGATGAAGTAAATAAATTCAAAATGCTTAATGATAATAGTTTAGAATTAGAAAATAAAAGACCTATACTTGCTATTTTACCTGGAAGTAGAAAACAAGAAATAGAACGGAAATTACCACTTATGATAGCGGCAAGTTCTCAATTTCCTGAATATACTGTAATTGTAGCCTGTGCACCAAACCTTGATTTAGCATATTATGAAAAGTTTAAATCTCAAGAGGTTTTATTTGTCAAAAATCAAACGTATAACTTACTTCAAAATGCAGAATTAGCTATTGTTACTTCTGGAACTGCTACGCTTGAAGCAGCTCTTTTTAAAGTCCCACAAGTTGTTTGCTATAAGAGTTCTTTTATCTCCTTTTGGATAGCTAAAAAATTAATAAAGATTAAGTTTATTTCTTTGGTAAACTTAGTTGCAAACAAAGAAATTGTTAGAGAACTTATTCAACAAGATTGTACTGCAAGTAACATTGCTGGAGAATTAATAAAAATAAAAAAAGGTGAGAAAAAAGCTATTCAAATGAATAAAGATTACACCGATTTAATTGAACTATTAGGAAATGAAGGAGCAAGTTCAAGAGTTGCTGAGGACATGCTAAAGAATTTATATTTAGCAAAATGAAATTTTTTATCGCTTTTTGTTTTGCATTTTTCTTTTTAGCTGCAAATTGCCAGACTATACGTGTTGGTTTATATACTGAAAAGTCTCTTGAATCAATAGAATTATCTGGTTTTTCAGGGCAATACTTATTAATTTCAGATTCTATAGTTAAAGAAATATCGCCTAAAGATATTCTTGATATAAAGATAATTGAAGGCAATCAAATATTGCTTTTCTTGAATCAAAAATTGTATTCTTCTCCATCTAAAATTTCATTGATACAACTTCAGAATAAAAATACATTGCTTATCCAGTCATCAAGTTCAAACTTAAAAAAAATAAGTTTTGAAGGGGATTTTGAAATCTCTATTGTGGATAAGCGCTTGAACATTATAAATTCACTGGATATCGAGGATTACATTAAAAGTGTAGTAGTTTCTGAATCCGGAATAAATTTGGATTTAGAGTATTATAAAGTTCAAGCTGTAATAAGTAGAACCTATGCCATGAAATATTGGCAGAGACATGAGAATCACTCATTTAACATGTGTAATACTACGCATTGTCAAGTTTACGGACTTCGAAATAATACAAATCTGTTAATTGATTCAGCAGTTAAATCAACTAGGTCTTTAGTTATGAAATATAAAGATGACAGCTATTATCCAACTTTTTTTCATGCAAATTGCGGCGGACAAACAAGTGAAACAGATTATATATGGAATGAGAAAATGGCTTGTTTTAAAAGTTTTCAAGATACATTTTGCAGAAAAACAAAGCAGGCAAACTGGGAAAAAGAAATCCCCTTGGAAAAATGGTCAAAATTTTTAGCCGAAAAATATAATTTTCCTATTAATGATGAAAGTTCCATGGCTTTGATGTCAAATTTTATTCAAGAAAAAAGAATGGCATTTTTTATTCATCCTCGTTATGGAATACCATTAAGAGATTTACGTGAAGAATTTGATTTAAAATCTACTTTTTTTAACTGTCAAGTCAAAGATGATATGGTTTATTTGAAAGGAAAAGGAAATGGGCATGGTGTAGGATTATGTCAAGAAGGAGCAATAATTATGGCAAGTAAAGGGTATGATTTTAAGCAAATTTTAGCTTATTATTATACTGATATGTATTTGGATAAAATTGTAAAACTTAGACTAAACAAGTAGTTTACAGATTATAATTAATTACTAACAGCACTAATTGCTACTCTTAAATCATCTGAAATAATTCCACTCGGTCTTTTTGTAAGTGCACTTTTTACTCCTTTTGGCGAGCGAATTTCAAATAAATATATTTCTTTATTCTGTTCTATTATATCTTGTGTTTGAGCCTTATTAACGGCGGCATTTCGGATGACAAGTCCTTTTACCATTGGTTCTTCAGTAAGAATGATTTTTGCATTTTGAAAATCATCACTAGCAAAATATACATTGAATTCATCTATGAAAAAGGGAATCCAACTTGGATCAGAGAGAATTATATTACACTTGTTAGGTAAATTTATCGCTAATAAAGCCGCTTTGAAATCTTCAGCAGAAACTGTACTTTCTGCGCATTTATTCCATATTTTAAGATCTAAAAAAAAACTTTTATCTTCAAAATTGTGAAAAGGAATTTGATTTAATTCTGCAAGTTTTTCGTGCTTCAAACTACTATATCGTAAAGTTTTTAGGTATTCACTTGTATTGCTTGAAATACAATTTATTCCGTTCGTTTCTTCGTTCAATAGTTCATCGTGAAACAACCACAGACGTCCATTTAAATCCATTTGAACATCAATTTCAACTCCATTTGATCCAGGAATAGTGAGCGCAAGCTCAATTGCTTCCAATGAATTGTCGTGAAAAATCGAATTTGGCATTTCAAGTCCCATTCCTGCGTGACCAATAACTTGTACTTCAGAAAAATCCTCTTTCTTTGAACAAGAATGAAGCAGTAGAACAAGAAAAAAGAGCAATTTAAAAGGCATAACTCAGTCCGATTTTCAAGTTGAAATTAATACTTCTAATAGAATAACGCTCATTTTTATTAGACTTAAATGTTTCCCAAAATGGTCCAATTCCTGCAGTATGAAAAAATTGTATGCGTTTGCCATAAAATAAACTATAGCCAAGAAGAAGTTCATTGTATAGATGCCAAACTTTTACTTTTTGGTTGCGAGTGTTTAATTGAAGTGATGGCCCAAATTGAAATGTGTTCTTATCGATTAAACGGTAGACAAAAGAACAGTTAGTTTCTGGAAAAAAATTTTGAGCAGAGTACAAGGTTTTAACAGCTGTCTGTAATCCGAAAGAAGCAGAAAATAGTGGGAAATGATGCGTATATGAAATCCCATGAAAAAGTTCGAAATTTAAATAAGAGTAGGAGGTAGTTAGTGATAGAAGATTTAGACTTTTTTTCGCCTTGGTTTCTAAATTTTGAGAAAATGAATTGAAATAAATAAAAGTAAAAACTAGGATTATCGTCCTCATGACAATTTTTTAGTCAAATTTCGGACAATTTTTGCAAGCATGATTTTTAGTTTTATATTTTTTACAACATTTCTTCTTTTTGGAGCAATCACATATGCTACAATTAAGTATTAGTTGTCCTTCAGGAGAATGATTTTGTGCTTCTTTCATTATTTAGAATAATTCTAAACAAAGTTAAAAATTATTTTTGAAGTCACGTAAAATTGTAAAAAAAAATGCCCTGAAAAGGGCATTAATTTATTTAAAGAGTTCTAGTGCTTAAACCAAACCTTGATCGATCATAGAATCTGCAACTTTTACAAATCCTGCGATATTTGCACCTTTTACGTAATCAATAGTTCCATCTGCTTCTTTTCCATATTGAACGCAAGCAGTGTGAATGGAAACCATTATTCCGTGAAGCTTTGAATCAACTTCTTCCGCTGTCCAAGATAGTCGCAATGAATTTTGTGACATTTCTAAACCAGAAGTTGCAACACCTCCAGCATTGGATGCTTTTCCAGGAGCAAATTGAACTTTAGCATTTTGAAATGCTGTAATTGCTTCAGGTGTTGAGGGCATATTTGCGCCTTCTGCAACACATTTTACACCATTTGCAATAAGTGCTTTTGCTTCAGCTTCATTTAATTCATTTTGAGTTGCACATGGTAAGGCAATATCAACTTTTACTTCCCAAGGTCTTTTTCCAGCTACAAATTTTGCAGATGGATATTTAGTAGCATATTCTGAAATTCTACCACGCTTCACATTTTTCAATTCCATTACAAAAGCTAATTTTTCAGCCGTAATTCCTTCAGAATCGTAAATGTATCCTTCAGAATCTGACAATGTAACAACTTTTGCTCCTAATTGTGTTGCTTTTTCAGTTGCATATTGTGCAACATTTCCTGAACCAGAAACAGCGACAATCTTTCCTTTAAAAGAGTCATTTTTTGTTGCTAACATTTCTTTTGCAAAATAAACAGTTCCATATCCTGTTGCTTCTGGACGAATTAAAGATCCTCCCCAGTTTCTTCCTTTACCAGTTAAAACTCCAGTAAACTCATTTCGTATTCTTTTATATTGACCAAACATATAACCAATTTCTCTTCCGCCAACACCAATATCACCTGCTGGAACGTCTGTATCTGGTCCGATATGTCTGCATAATTCTGTCATAAAAGATTGACAAAATTTCATTACTTCATTATCAGACTTTCCTTTTGGGTCAAAGTCAGAACCACCTTTTCCTCCGCCCATTGGTAAAGTTGTAAGTGAGTTCTTAAATGTTTGTTCAAAACCTAAGAATTTTAAAATTGAAAGATTCACAGAAGGGTGGAAGCGAAGACCTCCTTTATATGGTCCGATAGCAGAATTAAATTCTACTCGATAACCTCTGTTTACTTGAATCTCTCCTTTGTCGTCTAACCAAGGAACTCTGAACAAAATAGTTCTTTCTGGTTCTACAATTCTATCAAGAATTTTGAAAGATTTGTATTTTGGGTGTTCTTCCATAAATGGAATTACAGCTTCTGCTACTTCTTGTACTGCTTGAAGAAATTCAGTTTCGTGTGAATTTTTTGATCGAACACTGTTCATGAATTGCTCGATTTCTGTATGATAATTTTTAGACATAGATATATTTTTTTTAAAATTAATCGTCGCAAATGTAGATAAGATTTTTGATTCTCAATTCACTAAATTTGAATATTTTATTAGTGTCAAATTTACACTTAGAATGTAGTTTATTTTTATTTACAAGTAAGATTCAAGTAGATCTATTTTTTTAAATCTTTGATTTAATTAAATTTGATTTAAATTTACAATTAGGCAACCCATTAAAAAATTGGTCGTTATTCATTAAATTCACCTAAAATTAAATGATGAAAAAATTACTATTAGGAGCTCTACTACTATTGAGTACAACTAACACATTCTCACAAAACAACACAATTGAAGGAAAATGGAAAATGCCAAATTTCGACAATACGCTGTATATTTTTGAAAATGGTGAGCGATTCACCTATTATTGTACCGCAGGAAATTGCGATTCCTTGTACAATACCTTTGAGGCTGGAGATGGTAATCATATTCCTGGCATAGAAGATTACTCCGTGTCTAACGATACAATTACTATGGATTACCATTTTGGAAATATCTTAGTTAGTCGAATGGTATTTAGTTGTGAAGGAAACATCGCCACATTCGTTGACCAGAATAATTTAACTTACGTTCGTTTAGGAACAAATCTTGACGACTGTAATTCGGCATCTCTTACTCAACAAACTCAATATTCGTCATTAATGAATGGTAAATACTATGACTTATTAGGTAGAGAAATTAAAGATATAGCAAAATACTCAATTAATTCTCTTTACATTAAGAACGGTAAAAAATATATCAAAACTCAGTAATAAAATATTAAATTAGATTTTAGGTAGTTTTGAGTACAGCTATCTTTTTTTTTTTCTTTAAGTTTGTGTTAAAATTTAGGCAACCTTTGTTTAAATTTCTCGTCTAAATAAAAAAATTAAAAATGAAAACAAACCTCTTTTTATTCTTTGCTTTGACATTAAATCTTGGTTTTTCACAAGAAATAGACCAGCGATTAGTTGTAAATAAAGGCAATGAAATCAACGAAACGTTTAAACATAAACGAAATGCCTATAACTTTTATCTTTATGAATTAGATTCGAGTTATTATACTGTTAACATTACGACTATAACGAAAGAAGAAAAAAAGCTTTTGCGTAAAGACATTCAATTTTCCCCTGAACTAATTAAAAAAATAAATACTTCAGAGTTTAATTTTGCTCAATTAGGAATTCAATTATTGAAAGATAAACGTCAGTATTTTAAATTAGATAAAGAAACAGTTCTTGTTTTCTACACTCTTCCTGAAGTAAGTAAAAAATTCACAAAATCATCATTATATACAAAATAATGAAAAATTATATCCTCTCCTTTTTTCTTTTAATAACAGTATCAGTTTTTTCACAAACTGCTATTGTTATGTCATCTGCAAGTAACAACCAAACATTTAATACATGTAATGGATTCATTATCGATTCAGGTGGTCAAGGTGGTACCGGTTATTCAAACGGACAAAACGTAACGATTACAATTTGTCCAGATACTCCTGGAGAAATCGTATCAATAGTTTTTAATTTTATTGCGTTATCAAATATCGACGATAATCCCGCTGCAAATGTCGAAAATGTCGACTACATGGATGTTTACGATGGACCTTCATCAGCTTATCCAACTTTAGGAACATATACTGGTAATGAATTGCAAGGTGTAGTTATCAATGCAACTGCATTAAACACTTCTGGGTGTATCACTTTACGTTTTCGTTCAAATTCAGTTGGAACGGGACAGTTTACTGCAATTGCAACTTGTGAAACTCCTTGTGCAACTCCATTTGCTGGAGGAATTATTGCTGGTGGAATCACAACTGATAGTACAGTAACATGTGTAGGTACACCAATTAATTTTACAAATTTTGGTTCTTCTGCTCAAATGGGTTTCAATATCGTTGAATACAAATGGGATTTCATGGATGGAAATCAAGCATTTGGACAAAATGTAACGCATTCATTTGATACTCCTGGTCAATATTTAGTTCAATTATTTGTAACAGATGACAATGGCTGTGGAAATACTAATTTGATTGACCTACAAGTCCTCGTTGCTACTATTCCAACGTTTATTGGCTTTCCAGGTGATACAACGCTTTGTTTAGGTGAGAGTGCATCTTTTTCTATTGATCCAAATACCTACGAAATACTTTGGAACGGTTTCCCAAGCTCAGTAACTTTTGACGATGGATGTTTGCCAGATACACTTTTGGGAGTTTCTCAAGATGTTGAAATCATGCAAACTGGATTCGCTCCGGGTTCAACACTTCAAAATATTAATGATGTAGAAAGTCTGTGTTTTGATTTAGAACATTCATTCATGGGGGACTTAGTTATTCTTGTTCAATGTCCAAATGGACAAACTCAAATTTTACATCAACAAGGTGGGGGTGGTACTCAATTAGGCGTACCTGTTCAGTTAGATAACGTGGATTGTTCTGATCCAACCACTCAAGGAACTCCTTTTACCTATTGTTTCACACCAACCGCTCCAGATACATGGGTAGATTGGGTGAATGCTAGTGGTGGATTTGGCCTAACACTTCCTGCTGGTGATTACGCTCCAATTGATCCGTTTTCAAATTTATTGGGTTGTCCTTTAAATGGAATTTGGTCATTAACTGTAATCGATAATTGGGCGGCAGATGACGGAACTTTATTTGCTTTTGATATCAATCTTAATCCTGCATTATATCCTCCAGTTACAACTTTCCAACCTCAAATTGGTTTAGGATCCGATTCTTCTTATTGGACTATGCCAGCGCAGTTTGTAACAAATATTTCTCCATATGCAGATGCGATTACAATCAATCCAACATCAGCAGGTTCTTATCCCTATACCTATACAGTTATTGATAATTTTGGTTGTACAAATGACTCTTCTTTTGTTTTGACTATTAATGATAACCCGCTTCCTAACGCAGGAAACGATATTACTGTATGCGATGGAACGGCAGAGCAATTGAATGGTTCAATTTCAGGTTCGGGAGGCGGTTCACCTTGTCCTTATGTTTTTGATTTAGGAGATTCTTTCGGTGATGGTTGGAATGGAAATAATTTATTAGTTACCGTAAACGGTGTAACTACTCCATATACTATTACAACAGGAAATAGTGCGGTTTTCACAGTAAATATTCCTCACGGAGCTTCTGTTTCAACTCAATTTCAGGCTTCAGGAAACTACACCACTGAGTGTGATTATACTGTAACTGATCCAAATGGTAACATAGTAATTGAGCAGGGTCAAGGTTTCACAGCTCCACCTACAACAGTTGAAACTTTCACTGCTGATTGTTTTGGGGGTTTTGACTTTATTTGGAGTCCTGCAGCTGATTTGAATAATGCAAATATTCCTAATCCAATTGGAACATTTCTTTCTCCTCAAACTTTGACATTGACTGTTTTTCCAACAGGTCATCCACTTTGCGCAACAACAGACCAAGTAAACGTAACTTTATCTGCTTCAGCAAATCCTGGAAATGATGGATTTACTCAAGTTTGTGCGCAAGCTGCTCCAGTTGATTTATTCCCACTTTTAGGTGCAGGTGCTTCTCCAAATGGAATCTGGACAAATCCAGCTGGCGCAACGATTGTGATGCCTTACGATCCTATAACGATGAATCCAGGAATGTATACATATACTGTTGATTCGAATGGTTGTGTTTCTTCTGCAATTATTACGGTTTCTGAAATCAATACAACAGTTTCAACTACTCCAACAAATGTTTCATGTAATAGCGCAAACAATGGTTCCGTTTCGCTAACATATACAGGCGGTACAAATTACATTCTTAATGGTGGAGCTTCAACTCCAGCACCAGCTTCTCCTTTTGTATTGAACAACTTAGCTCCAGCTAATTATACGATAGAAATAGTTGGGGTAAGCGGTTGTTCAGACACTTCAAATTTTGTAATTACAGAACCAAATCCCTTAGCTATTACATTTGTTTCTCCAGATTCGATGATTTGTTCAGAGTCAACAATTGATCTTAGTGCAGTTGGTACAGGAGGTTCAACCCCTAATACTTATACTTTCACTTGGACAGAAAATGGTATTCCAATCGGAAATGGCTCAACGATTAATGTTGATCCGATAAATACCGGAAACATATATTGTGTAACATTATCGGAACTCTGCGGTTCGCCAATACCGCCTCAACAATGTTTAACTATTACCTTTCCAACTCCTATTACTCCAATTACAGTTCCTGATGATTCTAAAAAATGTTTACCAGGAGATTTCATATTCTCAAATACTTCTTTAAATGGCTCAGAAATTGCAACAATGGATTATTCTTTTTCTAATGGTTTCGCATTCAGCACAACTAATTTAAATCCTTTGTCTGCAGTCTTTCCATATGTTGGAAATTATTGTGTTGATTTATCTGTAACTTCTATTTATGGCTGTGTTTATACTTCTCAAATTCCAATTTGTATTGAAGTTACACCTATTCCAATTGCAGGTTTCACAATTTCAAAAAATCCTGCTACATGGTTTGAAACAACTATTCAGACAAATGATATTTCAGTCGGCAATATATCAAGTTATGTTTGGTCTAGTGTTGGTGCTTCTGATATAACAAGTAATGGAAATAATGCTTTTATATCTTACCCAGAGGGAATTACTGGCAACTATGAAATTATGTTGAAAGTAACAGATAGTGAGGGGTGCACTGATTCTACAATAATGACAATGGAAATTGTTCCTGATATTATTTTTTACACTCCAAATTCATTCACACCTGATGATGATGAACACAATCAATCTTGGATTTTTTATATTGAGGGGATTGATTTTGCAAATTTCTCCTTACAAATATATAACCGTTGGGGTGAAGTAATATGGGAAACAAATGATGTAAAAGCGCAATGGGATGGGTGTTATAATGAAATAAAAGTGCCAGCTGGTTCATATCCTTGGAAAGCATCTTTTAAAGCAATTGATAATGACGACAAGATTCAAAGAACAGGATTAATTAATGTAATTCGTTAATTAATGAAAGCACTTTCTCTTATATTTATAACAAGTATTTTTTCTAATAGTATTAGTAAAGATATTTCAATAATTACTTGTCCTATTAATAATTTTCATAAGGTTGACTTGACAAATGCTGAAGTTATTTCAGGCCTTAAAGAAGCATTGAACATTGGTATTAAAAATGCAATTGATTTAAGTTCTGTGAGAGACGGATTTCTAATGAATGAAATGATTCGCCTTCCTTTTCCTCCGGATGCAATAAAAGTCAAAGAAAAAGCATTGAAATTTGGGCTTTCTAAGCAAGTTGTAACTTTTGAGGAAACAATGAACCGAGCTGCAGAAGAAGCTACAAAAAAAGCACTAACAATTTTTAATGATGCAATTAAAAATATGTCTATTTCAGATGGGTTTTCAATCTTAAGAGGAGGAGAAAGTGCAGCAACAAAATTTTTAAAAAGACAAACTTCAAAACAATTAGTTTTAGCATTTACCCCTGTGGTTAAAGAAGCGACTACTAAAGTGCAATTAACGGCATATTGGAATCCAATAATTACAAGATATAATTCTGCAATGACATTATCTGGTGGTCAAAAATTAGATCCAGATTTAGATGCTTATATTACCCAAAAAGCAATAGATGGTTTGTTTTATTTGGTAGAAATTGAAGAAAATAAAATTCGTAAAGACCCTATAGCGCGTGTTTCAGATATTCTTGTAAAAGTATTTGGAAGTTTGTTTTAGCAGTATGAAATATTACGCTGAAACTGAATTGGTATTAAATTCCAAAAAACAAGTATATCATCTTGGATTATCCGCAAGTAACTTAGCTCATAAAATAATTCTTGTTGGAGATCAAGGTCGTGTTTCAATGGTTTCAGAATTCTTTGAAAAGATTGAACATAAGTCACAGTATAGAGAATTTGTTTGCCATACAGGAATATACAAAGGAAAACGAATTTCAGCTATATCAACGGGAATTGGAACTGATAATATTGACATTACTATTAATGAATTGGATGCACTAGTCAATATTGATTTAGAGAATAGAATAGAGCGCGAAGAAAAAATTAGTTTAGAGATAATCAGAATTGGGACTTGTGGAATTTTACAAGAAAATATTCCAGTACATTCTTATATTTTATCTAGTCATGCTTGTGGCTTTGATAATGTAGCACATTTTTATAAAATAAACTTCAGTGCTTTTGAACTTGACTTAGCTCAAAAAATTAATAATTTTTTAGATCTTCCAATGTCTATTCAGACTTATTTTTCCAGTGCAAACGAAGATTTAGTGAGACGTTTAAGTTCAAAAGATACCCATATTGGAATTACGGTAACAAGTTCTGGGTTTTATGGTCCACAAGGCAGAACTTTAAGGATTCCAACCCATACCCAAGATATTCATTTATTGCTTGCTAAATTTATCGAGAAAGACCTAAAAATTTTAAATTTTGAAATGGAAAGTTCAGCTCTTTTTGCTTTAGGGAAAGAACTCGGACACAGATGCGCAACAATTTGTTTGGGGATTGCAAATAGACCAAACCTTGAATTTTCTAGTGATTCCAAAGCTGAAATGCAAAAATTAATATCTTATACGCTAGATAGAATATAAACTGATTTTAATTCTTTACGAGCTTGTCAATAGCAATGTGTAAATTGATCCCTCTCAGTTCATTTCCTTGGGCAACAATTTTTCCTGTACCATCAACTAAAAAAGCTGAGGGGATTGAGCTAACTCCATAAAGAGTAGCGGCTTTCCCTTCTTTATCAATACCATGATTTTTCCATGAAAGAAAATCATTTTTTATAGCTTCCTTCCATGCTTTTTCATCACGATCTAGTGAAACACTAAATACCTCAAATCCTTTTGCATTTATAAAAACACCTTTTTTATACTTTTTATAAGCTTCGACAACTTTTGGGTTTTCCTGCCTGCAAGGTCCACACCAAGATGCCCAAAAATCTATCAAGACAATTTTTCCTTTCAAATTTGAAAGTTTAATTTTTTTACCACTAGGGGAAAGTAATTCTATTTCTGGGGCACTTATTACTGAATTAACATCAGCTTTTTTTTTCATAGTTAAAGCAAAGCAAGCATAAGCTGCAACTAAAATAGAACTTAAAATTATTTTATATTTCATTAGCTAATTCTCCTTATGTCAGCACCGATATTATTAAGTCTCAATTCGATATCTTGGTATCCACGATCTATTTGTTCAATATTATGTATTGTGCTTTTTCCCGGTGCAGATAGAGCAGCAATTAATAGGGAAACGCCAGCACGAATATCTGGTGAAGTCATGCTAATTGCTTTTAAATCATGTTCTCTTCCCAAGCCAATAACTGTCGCCCGATGTGGGTCACAGAGAATAATTTGAGCTCCCATATCGATTAACTTATCTACAAAAAATAAGCGGGATTCAAACATTTTTTGATGAATTAACACTGATCCTTTTGCTTGTGATGCAACAACTAAAATAATTGAAAGTAAATCGGGAGTAAATCCAGGCCATGGTGCATCATAAATAGTTAGAATTGACCCGTCGATAAAAGTATCAATTTCATAACTATCTTGAGCTGGCACAAAAATATCATCTCCTCGTCGTTCCAGTTTTATTCCGAGTCTTCTAAAAACATTTGGGATAATCCCTAGATTTTCATAGCTCACATCTTTGATTGTGATTTCAGATTTTGTCATTGCTGCAAGGCCAATAAAACTTCCTATTTCAATCATGTCTGGAAGTATACGATGGTAGCAACCTTTCAAAGATTTAACACCTTCAATGTACAATAAATTAGAACCAATTCCAGTGATATTTGCTCCCATTGAATTCAACATTCGACACATTTGTTGAATATATGGTTCACAAGCTGCGTTATAAAAGGTTGTTTTTCCTTCAGCAAGAACAGCAGCCATTAATATATTTGCAGTTCCTGTAACTGAAGCTTCATCTAAATGAATATATGCACCTTTTAACTTTTTAGCTTCTACAGAATAAAAATGTTCTCCTGCATCGTAATTAAATTTCGCTCCAAGAAGTGCAAAACCTTCAAAATGAGTATCTAAACGACGTCTTCCAATTTTATCTCCGCCGGGTTTTGGAATAAAACCTCTTCCAAAGCGCGCTAATAAAGGACCAACAATCATTATTGAACCACGAAGAGATGCAGCACGTATTTTAAAATCTTCTGTTTCAAGGTAGTTTAAATCGATTTCTTTTGCTTGAAAGCTATACGTTCCTTTTTCAATTTTCTCAATTTTCACACCCATAATTTGTAAGAGTGCAATTAATTTATTTACATCGACAATATCAGGAATATTAGATATTGTGACTTTTTCTTCCGTTAAAAGAGGAGCACACAATACCTGTAACGCCTCGTTTTTAGCACCTTGAGGAATTAATTCTCCTTTAAGTGGCTTTCCACCATAAATCTCAAATGAGGCCATTTTATTGCTTTTTGAATTTCTTTTTCTGTTTAAAATTGTTATTGGGTTTCGTAAATTTCTTATTCAGACCCATTTCACGTAAAATAGTACTTGTATTTACCAAATCATCTGGGTTTTCCAAAATTAAGTCACCTTTTGATAATTCTTTTAAATTTTCAGCAATAACATTGTTTTCTACAGCATCGTTGTTATGTGAGAGATACTGTTTTTTCATGAAATTCGCCATTGAAGTCTTTAAATATTCTTTTTCTTTTGGATCAGTGGTTTCCCTTGAAGCTTCTAAAATTGCTTGCGTATATTTCCCGTAATGTCCATATTTAATAGAACTTGAAGGATAATCCATAATGGATGGTTTTTCATTTAAAGCTTCAGGTTTTGGAATATCATAAGGAGAATCAACATCGAGCATAAAATCAGACATAACAAATAAGTGTGTCCATAATTTATGTCTGTAGTCATCAACATCTCTTAAATGAGGATTTAGTTGTCCCATAACTTCTATTATCGCTTGAGCTGCTCTGTTTCTTTCAATGCGATCCTCAAGTTCCATTGCGTGTGAGATCATATTTTGAACATTTCGACCATATTCAGGCAGAATTAATTTTCCACGTGTGGTATTGTATTCCATTTCTTCCATAATTAATTTTCTAATTTTTGTGCGAGTGCATTATCATAAATATTTTTTGCTTCGCTTATAAATCCAAAATGTTCCTCGTCTATTTGAAGCTTTCCTTTGGTTACATGGCCTAAAAGCGTAATGTTTACAATTGTTTTTATCATGTATTCCAGAAAAGATTCAGCTTTTTCTTCACTTACAGTTACAACTACTCTTCCTTGTCCTTCTCCGAATAAAAAGGCATCTTCACGAATTTCAGAGTCGCTAACAATATCAAAACCAAGTTCTCTTGGAAGAGACATTTCAATCAAAGTTACATATAATCCTCCATCTGCAACATCGTGAACAGCATTTACAATTTTTTCTTCGATTAAACCTTTTACTGCCTCTTGCATTTGAAATTCTTTTTCAAGATCAAAATAAGGAGCTGGTGAGGCTTTTACACCCAAGTATGTTGCAAGGTATTCTGAAGACGAAATATCGTTTTTATATTCACCAATTAAAAAAATTAAATCTCCTTTTTGCTTGAAATCCAATGTCATTACCTTGTCTTTATCGGGAACAATGCCAATCATTCCAATAGTTGGAGTTGGGAAAACTGGAATTTCAACACCATTTTTAGATGTTTGGTTATAAAATGACACATTTCCACCAGTTACAGGTGTCTTAAATTTTAGACAGGCAGTAGACATTCCTTTAATTGCTCCTACAAACTGCCAATAGGATTCAGGATTATAGGGATTTCCAAAATTTAAACAGTTGGTAATTGCACTCGGAATTCCACCAGCACATACAATATTTCTAGCTGCTTCTGATACGGCAATCATAGTTCCTATTTCTGGATCTGCATTTACAAAGCGCGAATTACAATCAACGGTCATTGCTAAAGCTTTATTCGTTCCTTTTATATTGACAACTCCTGCATCTGAAGGGCGATTAGTCGTCATATTCCGTGTTCCAACCATTGAGTCATATTGTTCGTAAACCCATCTTTTAGATGCGATATTTGGTAAACCAAGCATTGCAAAGCCAACTTCTTTTAAATTACTTGGCATTTCTATACTATCAATATTAAATTTCTTGAATTCTGAATAGTATGCTGGTTCAGAATATTCTCTTTTGTATTGCGGTGCTCCACCTCCTAAAACAAGTGATTCGGCAGGAACATCGCCAACTAATTCATCATTTGTGAAATAGCGAACACGACCTGTATCTGTAATAAAGCCAATTTCCTCGGCATGTAAATCCCATTTTGTAAATATATCTTTCACGATTTTTTCTTTACCCTTTTGAACAACCACAAGCATTCGTTCTTGAGATTCTGAAAGTAAAATCTCATAGGGAAGCATATTTTCTTGTCTTTTTGGCACCTTATCTAAAAAAATATCCATTCCAACGTTTCCTGCGGCACTCATTTCGCAAGTTGAACAAGTTATTCCAGCGGCTCCCATATCTTGCATTCCAACAATAGCATCTGTTTCTGCTAATTCCATTGTAGCTTCAAGGAGTAATTTTTCCATAAAAGGATCGCCAACTTGTACAGATGGCAAATCGTTTACGGAATCTTCTGTTATGTCTTTTGATGCAAATGCTGCACCTGCGATTCCGTCTTTTCCAGTAGCAGACCCAACAATAAAAACTGGGTTTCCGGGACCTTTTGCAGTTGCTGAAATCATTTTTTTACTGTCAATTATTCCCGCTGAAAAAGCATTAACTAGTGGATTTGTATTGTATGAATCATCAAAAAAGACCTCGCCACCAACGATTGGAATTCCAAATGCATTTCCATAATCTCCAATTCCCTTAACAACTCCTTTGACCAACCATTTTGTTCTGGCATTTTCAATATTTCCAAAACGCAAAGAATTTAATTGCGCAATTGGTCGCGCTCCCATGGTAAAAATATCCCGATTGATACCACCAACTCCAGTTGCAGCTCCTTGGTATGGTTCTAAAGCACTCGGGTGATTGTGTGATTCAATTTTAAAAACGCAGCCTAATCCATCTCCTATATCTACCAAGCCAGCATTTTCCTCTCCAGCTTTTACAAGCATATGTGGACCATCTTTCGGAAGTGTTTTGAGCCAAAGAATCGAATTCTTGTAAGAACAATGCTCCGACCACATAACAGAATAAACAGCAGTTTCAGTAAAATTTGGTGTTCGTCCTAAAATTTCTTTTATCTGATCAAATTCATCCGTTCTGAGACCTAAATCTATTGCTTGTTCTATGCTTGCTTCTTTTTGCAAATTACTTTCCATGCTTTAATTTTTCTCAACAAAAGTAAGTATATTCTTATGAAATCAATACTAAAAAAGTGCTTAATTCTTATTTTTTACAAATCTCAAGTGAATTAAAAAAACACATAGAATCCGTATAATTTTATTAATTTTACAAGATAAATTAGTCTATATGAATTACGATATTATTGTTTTGGGAAGTGGACCTGGTGGATATGTAACTGCTATTCGGGCTTCTCAGTTGGGTTTTAAAACTGCTATTATTGAGCGTGAAGCTCTAGGTGGTATTTGTTTGAATTGGGGTTGTATCCCAACAAAAGCTTTACTTAAGTCTGCGAATGTTTTTGAATATATTTCTCATGCATCCGATTATGGAATCACTGTAAATTCTTCTTCTGTAGATTTTAACGGAATGATTAAAAGAAGTCGTGATGTAGCGGATGGAATGAGTAATGGAATACAATTTTTAATGAAAAAAAATAAAATTGATGTTCTTAAAGGAAATGGTGTCTTAAAAGCAGGAAGAAAAGTTGCTGTAACTGATGAGAGCGGAAAGACTATTGAATATACTGCGGATAAAGGATTAATTATTGCAACAGGATCTCGCTCAAGAGAATTACCAAATTTACCACAGGATGGTGAAAAAATAATTGGTTACCGAAATGCAATGACTTTGAAGACTCAACCAAAAAAACTTGTTATTGTTGGTTCTGGAGCAATTGGTGTTGAATTCGCTTATTTTTACAATGCAATTGGAACTGAGGTTACTGTTGTTGAGTATTTACCTAATATCGTTCCTGTAGAAGATGAAGATATTTCAAAGCAATTAGAAAAGTCTTTTAAAAAAGCGGGAATTAAGATTATGACGAATGCTTCAGTTGAAGCAGTTGATACTAAGGGTAAAAATTGTATTGTATCAATAAAAACAGAAAAAGGCGAAGAAAAAATAGAATGTGATGTTGTTCTTTCTGCTGTTGGAATTCAAGCAAATATAGAGAATATTGGATTAGAAGAACTTGGAATTATAATTGACAAGGGCCGAATTCTTGTAAACGATTATTACCAAACAAATTTACCAGGTTATTTCGCAATTGGCGATATTGTTCCGGGTCCTGCATTGGCGCATGTTGCTTCAGCGGAAGGTATTATTTGTGTTGAGAAATTAGCTGGACATCATCCTGAGCCATTAAATTATGGAAATATTCCTGGCTGTACTTATTGTTCTCCGGAAATTGCATCTGTTGGCATGACAGAGAAAGCAGCAAAAGAAGCAGGATTTGATGTAAAAATTGGAAAGTTTCCATTCTCGGCCTCTGGAAAAGCAAGTGCTGCGGGTGCAAAAGATGGATTTGTGAAATTGATTTTCGATGCAAAATATGGCGAACTTTTAGGTGGACACATGATTGGGGCTAATGTTACTGAAATGGTAGCTGAATTAGTTGCAGTCAGAAAGTTGGAAATAACGGGAGAAGCATTGATTAAAACTGTTCATCCACATCCAACAATGTCAGAAGCGATTATGGAAGCAGCTGCTCAGGCCTACGGTGAAGTTATTCATTTGTAATCCTTTTTTCTAAACTAAATTTATAAGTTTTTTTTAGTCATAAGAAATTACATTTTAACAAAAGGCAAGGTAACACTTCTATCTTTTTGTTTTACCTGAATATAATACATTCCTTGCTTAAAATCTTGAAGATTGATTTCAATATTTGTAAACGTTTCTTGTGTGTTTACACTTCGTTGCTCTAAAATACTTCCATTGAGATTATAGATGATTAATTTAGTTTTTTCATCAAATGTTAAAGCATTTTCAATAGTCAAAGTGATCGATGAAGATGCAGGATTTGGAAATAAACTCACAAAGCGATCAGTATTATTATCACCTTGAACTATAGAAGCAGTACATGAAATAAATTGAGTTCCAGGAGATCCTCCAGGGCAACCCACAAACCAAGAAAGACCGCTGTTTTGATCTAAGTAACCATTATAAAAATTGTATTCATTTGTGAAGTTAAGTACTGAGGGGATAGCCGACCAAGGGGCAAGTGTGTCATAAGTAAAACTATTTATTAATGTTCCGGTATTATCATAAATTCGTATGCCATCATCTGAGGAAAGACCAAAATTAAATTGCCCAATAAAATTAGATACCAATGGATGTTGTTGCGAAAACAATAAAAGGTTGTTTGAAATGACGATAAATGAATCAGGAGCAATACTTATTGATGGAAAAATGTATTCATTGTTGTTTTTTGAATCTTTAAAAACGTATGAATTCAGGTTGATTGTAGCTGTTGTATTATTGTATAATTCAATCCAATCTCCTGCATTATTGCTAGGATTACTGTTGTTGTAATTAAATTCACTAATAATGATAGGTTCTTCGCAAGGCGAATAGGCTTCTCCAGGTGATCCTCCAATGCAACCGCAAAACCACGTTAGTGAATCTAAAGGAAGTAGTGTAATGTTTTTATTTTCTAAGGTTCTGCCCCAGCCATCAGCACATTTTGGATACGGTGATTCATCAGTGTACACCGCAGAAACTCGAATGTCTTCAAAGGGATTATACAATTTAACAGAATCCCATTTGTTACTCCAAACGAAGCCCGTTCCTCCCACAAAATTAGTTACTTGTGGGTACATTTGACTAAAAAGATTTGTGTTTTCACAAACGACTAAATATGCTCCAGGATTCAGAATAGTCTGGTCTTCAAAGGTAAATTTATCCCAGTAGTTTTTTGATTTTATTGACCAAGCTGTTAAATCGATTGGAGCAGTTCCAAAGTTGTGTAATTCCATCCAGTTTCCTCCATCAATTGTTGGGTCTGGATTGTAATTTATTTCAGAAATTGTAATTTTTTCTTGTTTTGGAGAACCTGAAAAATGGGCTCTAAATAGATCGTTGTTTTCTATATTAATTGTTATGCTGGCATCAGTGTAATTAAAGAGTGAAAGTGTTAAATTTTCGTCCCAATGTTGAAAGGTGTATCCGGGATTAGCAACTGCTGTAATTTTGACGGGATTCCCATTGAAATATACGCCTGTCCAAGGGAGGTTTTCAGGTACGATTGTGGAGATTTTTATATATCCTGCTCCAACTGGAAAAACATCCAATGTTACATCAACTTTGTTATCCAAGTTATATTCACTAACTATTTGATCTCTCACAAAGTTATTTCTATTGGCAAACTGATCTAAATGAATGTTGTGTATATTGTTGTAGTTGTCCATGCTGCTGTTTCCTGTCCAAAGCAGCAATGATCTTGGATAATCAGCTAAAAGCTCGTTGTGCATGCTATCAACTATTCCTTGGTAATGATCTGCTTGAAATGTTGTATTCATTAAATCTGCATACCGATTTATGAAGTAGTTTTTGAATTCTGGATTTTGGATAAGACCATTGTAAATATCCCAAAAGGCAGTTCCCTGACTTTGTCCTTCGAACCAATCAAACATATTTGTCGTATAATTTGACCAGCCACCAAGTCCCCATTCTAAGTCCTGAAGAAAAAATCGCCACTTATTGTCAAAAGTTCTCGTTCTGGCCATTTTCATATTATTGTAAATCCAATCGGGATTGCCAAACCAATTTTCTCCCGCCATATAATCTGTAAAATTGTAAAGATCTAAGCGTTTATTGCATTCAGAAAAATAATTTGGTAGATATGGATTTGTGTTTGCAATGTAATCGCGCATAGCATAAAACGAAGTGTCTGAACCTTTTACAGTTCGAATAACTCCTGCACCATAAAAATAGCTTACTGATAGTAAATCAACACTGTCTCTGTCATTTCCATAGTTATTTTCGAAATAGCCCTCATTTGCCTTTTCTCGGATCTCATATACTCCAAAATATTCGCCATTTAGGAAAACTACTGCGGGTGTGTAAGCTTGAGAATTCACATTTGTTTTACTCATCATTCGATTAAATATTGCGTCTCTTTGTGGGTATTGATTCCAAAAATTACTTCCATTTCGGATAAACAAAGCGTAGTAATCAGTAATATATGGTTTGTTTGGGATAATTGGATAATGAATAGGTTCCCCTTCCCCAAAGATTGTATTTGCTGGCTCAATGGTAACACTGTGTTGTGGATTTGAACGACTTCCTCCTGCTCCTCCATCTGATTTTACAGATGATCGTGATTCAAATTTTTTGATTCCATCTTTATCAAAATATTCTACAATGCAGGGTTTTTTCCAATCTGTCCACCAATTGTCAAAAATACCATTATCACCGTATAAATCTGCAGAGTCAATTGTAAGTAAAACAATTGGTAGTTCAAAATCCTCAGAAAATAAAAAAGTTTCACCTGCAATGATACTAGGTAACAAATTTGCACTTCCAGATGAAAAACAGGTAACTTTTAAAACAGTATTTACATTGATGCCAATTGGTCCAGTTACAAGTGGCGAATTAATTGTTGGATTTGATCCGTTTGTTGTGTATCGTAAAATTCCATTTGAAATAGAATTATTTATAACCGAAACAGAAATCGGAGCTTGAAAAACACCTCCTATATTTACAATTGTTGGTTGTACTTCATATCCATTGTATGCTAAAGCATCATTATTTGATGCATTTGGTGTAGGAATTGGAAATGTAGAAATAGTACTGCTTCCATTTGGCAACTTTCCACAGGACATGTTTGGTTCTAAATCTGAAACTACTAATGAATCTATTAAGACACCTGCAGGATTTGATAAGTAGAGCGTTTCTCCAGCTGTGCTAATTGAAAAATTTGCTTCTAAATTCGTTCCGAAAGATGTTTGGAAATAGGGATGAACAGTATTATTATAGAATATATTTCCTTGATTAAATCCAAAGCTCAAATAAGGTTTACAAGTCAGGTCGTACGAGTTTGCATTTACGTTATGTAATTCTATTGCCAAAATATTTGCACCTATTACGAGTGCGGATTGAAGCACATTAATATCAATGTCAAAAGAGGAAATCGCTCCTCCTTGTGGAAGTGTTGCTTCATGGTCAGTTGAAAATTCATTCCACAAAGGCGGAGAACCCATAAGTCCAGCACGTGCTATTTCAACTCCATTAATATAGGCAACAAACCCATCATCATAATCAATGTCTAAAAGTGCTTCACTTATTGCTGTTATATTTGTGCATTGAAATGTAATAAGAGAGTAAATTGTGGTAATTGGAGCGTTTAATACTGTGGCGTCATCTCCATCTCCAAATCCGATACTTGCGGCACCAGTTAACCAAGAGCTACTGTTAAATGAGTTACTTTTCCAATTAGGAATTTCTGCAGTAGGTATATTGTATTTCCAGGTGCTTTCTGCAAAAACGGCTGTTTCATAATGATTAACTAGATTAGTAGCATTATTTCCAGTGGCAAATACGGTTAAAAAATTCAGTGCTCCAATTGAAGTAGTAGGAAAAACCCATTTCATTAAATTGCTTGGATCATCGCTGAGTCCATACCCTGAAATATTTGCAGAGGAAGAACTTGCATTGTAAATCTCAATCCAATCTGGGCTATCTCCGTTCGGTAATAAAATAGTATTTCCATTTGAATTACTCGCCTCATTGATTTTAAATTGCCCAAAACTTGACAATGGAAAGAGTAAAAAAAGTAAAAAATATTTGGTCATATTTAGATTATATTCTCCCAAATTTAAACAAAAAACGCAACAATTTGATGTATTTTCAAAGTGTTTCATTAATAAAATTCAAATAACTACCTTTACAATCAGTTTGAGAATGTATGGCACAGAAATTTATAACAAGGGCAGAAGATTATTCGAAATGGTATAATGAATTGGTGAATCGCGCTGATTTAGCAGAGCACTCTGATGTTCGTGGTTGCATGGTTATTAAACCATATGGTTATGCAATTTGGGAGAAAATGCGAGATATTTTAGATGCTAAATTTAAGGAAACGGGACACCAGAATGCTTATTTCCCACTATTTATTCCAAAATCTTACTTGAGTAAAGAAGCGAGTCATGTGGATGGCTTTGCTAAAGAATGTGCTGTTGTTACTCATTATCGTTTAAAAAATGCCGAGGATGGAAGCGGATTAATTGTCGATCCAAGTGCTAAACTAGAAGAAGAATTAATAGTTCGACCAACTTCCGAAACAATTATTTGGAATTCCTATAAAAAATGGATTCAGTCATACCGAGATTTGCCAATATTAATAAATCAATGGGCAAATGTTGTTCGTTGGGAAATGAGAACACGTTTGTTTTTACGAACAACGGAATTTTTATGGCAAGAAGGCCATACTGCACATGCGACAAGCAAAGAGGCAATTTCTGAAGCAGAACAAATGTTAGATGTCTACGAAGATTTTGCTCAAAATTACATGTCAATGCCTGTAATTAAAGGACGTAAAACTGAAAGTGAACGTTTTGCTGGAGCTGAAGATACTTTGTGTATTGAAGCAATGATGCAAGACGGTAAAGCATTGCAAGCCGGCACATCTCATTTTTTAGGTCAAAATTTTGCAAAAGCATTTGAAGTAAAATTTGCTGATAAAGAAGGAAAATTAGAATATGTTTGGGCAACATCTTGGGGAGTATCAACGCGCTTAATGGGTGCTTTGATTATGACGCATTCGGATGATGAAGGTTTAGTTTTACCTCCTGCTTTAGCGCCAATTCAAGTAGTTGCTATTCCAATTTACAGAACAGAGGAAGAACTGAGTGCGATTTCAGAAAAAATGAAGGAATTAGCATTGAAATTAAAGTCCAAAAATATTTCTTTCAAATTTGATGATGACGATCAACGACGTCCAGGATGGAAATTTGCAGAGTATGAATCGAAAGGCGTGCCTATTCGTCTTGCGATGGGTCCTAGAGATTTAGAAAATGGAAAAGTTGAGATTGCAAGACGCGACACAAAAACAAAAGACATTATTGATTTTGATGGTTTAGATTCTTACATCGAAAAATTACTTTCAGAAATACAGATAAATTTATTTCAACGTGCAAGTGAATTTCGAAGTTTAAACACCAAAAAGATAGATTCTTATGCTGAGTTTAAAATAGAAATTGAAAAAGGTGGTTTCTTCTTAGCACATTGGGATGGAACAGCTGAAACTGAAGCTAAAATTAAAGAGGAAACTCAAGCAACAATTAGATGTATAGCACTAGATCAAGAAGAGGAGGGAGGTCTATGTATGTTTTCTGGTAAACCATCTGTTCGCCGTGTTATTTTCGCAAAAGCTTATTAATTGTCAGTTTTTAAGTTCAAGGAATTTACGATAAATCAAAAAGTGAGTCCACTTAAAGTTGGAACAGATAGCATGCTTTTAGGCTCATTCATTTCCAGCGATTTAAAACTCCAAGGTTTAGATTTAGGAGCTGGTACTGGTGTTTTATCCTTAATGTTATCTCAGAAAAATCAAAGATTACAAATTGATGCAGTTGAAATTGATGCTAATGTTGCTAATGAGTGTGATCTTAATTTCCAGAATTCGAAATGGAGAAAAAATTTAAAGTGTATTACCGCTGATTATCTTCAGTTTCCATTCAAAAAAAAATACGATTTGATTTTTTCTAATCCTCCTTATCATTTTGAAAATATATTAAGTCCAGATAATGGAGTCAATATCTCTAAGCATTCCTTACTATCTGATTACATTCAATTTTTCCAACTTGTAAAGCAACTTTTGATAGAAAATGGTGATTTTTGGATTATTCTGCCGTTTTCGTCTTCAGATCAACTAACTAAATTGGCTAGTGAGCAAGGGCTTTTTTTGAAAGAGTATATCTGTATTCATTCAAAACCTTCCAAAAAAAATATTCGTGTGATTTTAAATTTTTCAAGTCAAAAACAAGATGCTTTTCGAGAGAGAGAATTTGTTATTCGAAATGAAAATAATCTATACTCTGAGGAGTACATTGCTTTAACAAAAGACTTTCATTCTAAGGATTTGTGTTAATAGAAAGAGCATATTATTTTTTCTTCCAATCTCCTAGATTTGTACTCAATCCAATAGAATGATTTTGACCTGCCTTGGAGTAGTATAAAAATCCGTATTCAAATTTTATTTTCTTAAAATTTAGAGCAATTCCAGTTGAGAAACCTGCCATTCCTGGACGGTCTAGTAATTTTAATTGCTGTCTACGGTGATAATCAAATCCAAATCTAAATTCTAGATTTTTACTTGCTAATAGTTCAATTTGTAAATTTAGGTGATGAGCAATTTTACTGAAGAATGATGCTTTTTTTACTGGAATTGTATCTCCAGTTAATGCATCATACGTTGACTTTAAATTTGGATCTTCGTAAACAATATTCCATTTATTCAATTGCTGTCCCAAAACAGAAAATCGAAAAGGAGCATGCTTTAATTTATATGAAATTCCTGCTTGAATGTTGATTGGTAAAATACTCTTTGAACTTGTTGTATAATCTTTAAAAGTAAAGCCAATATTTTTAACTGAAAATCCTGCAGAAAACAATTCATTTGGATGTTTAATAAACGCTCCAAATCCAAAAGTCATTCCATAGGCTGAGTATGTTTCTAAATTAGACCCTAAAAAAGTGAGTGAGCTGCCAATGCTAATTAATTTGTTTACAGTTCTGCCAAAGCTCATTCCAATTGAATAATCACTCGCTGTAAATGTTCCCAATCGATTTCCAGCTTCATCGTATTCCTCAAATTTCCCGTAATTAATGTATTTAATTGTAGGAGCAAAAACTCCATATTTTGTGTTGAAAGCAAAATTTAGCATTCCTATAGAAATTCCATTTGGCAGAATACTTTGGTTTATTTGGAGCATCCTAACAGATTTTGAATTTAGTAATGCAGGATTTTCTGCTGCCATTGACAAATCATTGTCCTGAATTGCAATTAAATTTCCTCCTAAGGCATTACTTCGAGCTGAGTAATTTGCATTTAAAAAAGCAAAGGCATTAGATCCTACATAGGTTTGTGAGAAAAAGATTACAGGGTATAAAATTATTAGAAAAGCAAGAAATTTCATAGTTAAGAAACGTTGCTAAAATGCAAAAATTGTCACTAAAATACTTATTGTTTTGAATTTATTGTTACTTTAAACTAAGTTTTACGTTTTGTAAAAAAAACAAACTATGGAGAAATCTACTATTAATAAGCTTTTGCTTATAGGAAATCATGCTTTATCTATTAATAAAAGAATCAAAAAAATAGATGATTTAGCTTTAATAAAGCAAACATTAATGTATAAAACTGGCGATCCATTTCTAGAAGACTTTGATAATTTTGTTCAGATTGATGCTATTAAACACTCGTATAAAAATGCTTATAATTTCGACGATTTAACATCTTTTTTAAAGTTAAAATTTAAGGAGAATGCTATATTAGACTCCCCAGCACTTGTTATCGGAAATCCATCTGAATTACTTTTTCAGTCTGCTCTTACAGCCTTATTAGAGAATGAAAATAAAGCAGTAAAATCGTCTATAATTATCTTGTTATATCCTATTGGAATGGTAGGTCATGATACCCGAAAGGAATTATCAAGTTTGATTTATCTCTTAAAAAAGAATGCTATTCAAACACTATTAATTAGAAATTCAGAGACAGAAATCGAAGCTGTTCATAAAATTATTTTAAATGATTTCTCTAGGCATTCAATTTATGAATTAGAAAATCACATTGAAGGTTTAGAACACTTAATCAGCAAACCTAAGGAAGTCCTATTTTAGAATGAATAAAAGTTTGCAGGATGTTGTGTTTACAGAAATACTAAATCGTTACAATCGATATTTTATTTCATTAATTCGACTCAAATTTCAAGAGCCAGAGGAAGTAAAAGATATTTATCAAAATTTCTCTATTTTTCTTTATGATAAAATCGGTAAACTTTATCCTCTTTCTCCAGATTTATTTGATACTAAATCATGGTTGAGGACTATCGTATCAAATTTTTGTATTTCTGAGCTTAGAAAAAAAAATGCCATTCGCCAACCTCTCTTAATTCCTGAAGCTAAAACAGAATTTATTCGCACTAATTATTCTGATAATCAAGATGATACATCGGGTTTATATGATTTCAACAAAAAAACATCGGTTGACGATGGAATAGATATATTATTTAAGCTTTTAACTAAACGGGAGGTGTTAATTCTTAAAATGAAGTATTATTATAATAAACCCTCTGTATTTATAAGTTCAAAAATGAATGAAACACACGTTGATGTTTTAATTAGCAGAATCAAGGAAAAACTTAAGAGAAAATCCGGGGTTAAAGACATAAATCAGTTTATTAAAACCTTTAACATCAAGATTTAAAAGTCCATATGTCGTTCTTTTTTCTCTGGATAGATGTCTGAAATAGTTACCATAATTCCTGTTTCTTCCACATTTCCAAAATCTGAATTTATGGCAGTTCCAAATGTTTTCATACTGGGAGAAAGTCCCATGTAGATATTAATTAATGGGGGTATAAATTCTACTCGTTCTCGTAAATAAGAATTTAATACTTTTATTCCCTCTTTGAAATCTAAGTTTTGTAAAAAAACTGAAAAATCTATTTTATTTTCATTGTGTAAAAGAGGGTGGAAGGGCCGCATTAATTCTTCCCTGTCAGGAAAATAGTAATCCAAGAAATACAAGAGGAAATCCCTGCATTCAATATTGTAATTTGGATACATTGTCACTTTACCAAACAAATAGTTTATTTCTGGATTTAATTTTACAATTGCGCCTAATCCATCCCAGATATTGTCTAAAGCAAAAAGCCCCTTTCGAGGATTGATATTTGGTTGAAAATTTGGCTGTACCCAGCTTCTTCCGAGTTCAATAGTTTTTCTAAGATAATTTTCTGTGAATTCAGAATTAAAATTAAAATAATGAGCTGTAGATAAATGAATTTTTCCATCTTCATCAATAGCATTAGCACATTTTATGAAGCGATAACCTCCAATAATTTCTTCATCTTCAGGTGACCAAACAATTAATTGTTTATAGCAATTTTTGTGTGTGTCAAAGTCATCAATATCAACTTGTTCTCCTGTCCCTCCTCCCGAAGCTCGGAATGTTATTTCTCGTAGACGCCCAATTTCTAAAAGAGTATTCGGTGCTGAAAAATGGTCAAGAATATAGATTTCATTGTTTCCTTTCCTCGTATTTCTAACAAATAAATCTTTTGTCAATTCTGATTTTAGTAGAGCTCGAGAAATTGGTTCTATAAGTGTTTTCAAACTTCTTCTTTTAATGCGTAGAGTGTTTCTCTAATTTTTAATGTAGTTTCATTGTCAGAAAGTTCAGGATATTGTTTGCAAACATTTATGGGCTCACCAACGATAAATCTAAAGGTCCTGTTTTTTTGCTTATACAACTCATTCGCTAAATAGAACATTTCAATATTTGATTTAATTCCGATAAATTGCCTAAAATTTGCAAGTCGGTAAAAGAATTTAGATAATTTCCCATCAATAAAAATGGGTATTATTTCTCTATTTAATTCTCTTGCATACTGAACAAAAGTTCTTTTCCATGCTAAGTCCTCAATATTTCCTTTCACTTTTCTACTTACTTTACCTGCAGGAAAGATACAAAGGGCGTGATCAGCATTAAATGCTGCATTAATTTGTTCTCGAACTGAGGTTTTATTTTTCCCAAATTTATTAACTCCAACAAACATGTTTTTTAAAAAAGGGATATTTAGTAAAAGGTCATTGACAATAAATTTAAGGTCTCTTCGGTGTTCTTTTAAACCAGAAATTAAAGCAACAGCATCCATTCCTCCTAAAGGATGATTCATTGCAATAATGACCGGACCATTTTTTGGGATATTATCGATTCCTTGAATATCTACTTTAACGTTAAGGTTGTCTAATAATTTTGAACAGAATTCTTGATTTTGAAGTTCTTTATTTTCTTGAAAAAATTTATTTAATTCTTTTTCATGCAAAATTCTTCTAAAGTAGCGTATAACAAAAAAGGGGAGCAATTTTGCTAATCGAGGATTTTTACTATTGATTAATTCTTTAATATCTAAAACAGTTGCCTCTTTCATGATTTCGAAATTAAGTTTATTATTTTATTACCAAAGATTATTCTATGTTTTTTATTAAAATAATTGTGTTAGTAAGCAAATGGAAGTTTTAAGCCATCATATGCTACAAAGACATTTTTTGGTAATTCTTTTTGAATATCTTCTTGTTTTCCAAATAAATGCGAAATATGTATTAGATAAGCTTTCTCTGGATTTATTTCCTCGATCACGCGAAGTGCTTCCTCTAAATTAAAATGAGATACATGACTATTTCTATGCAAAGCATTTATAATTAAGGTTTTAGTTCCTTTTACTTTGTTGATTTCTTGTTCTGAAATTGTTTTTGCATCTGTGATGTAGGTGAAATCTCCAAATCGAAATCCAAGAACAGGAAGTTTATGGTGAAAAACTTGAATTGGAATTAAGGTAAGATTTTTTTGAAGAATAAAAGGAGTTAAATTAATTTGATTTATTTCAATTTTTGGTATTCCTGGATAACTGTATTCTTCAAAAACATAATGAAATTCGCGCCTAAGTGCTTCTTCTACTTGTGCAGTCGCATAAACTTCCATTTTTCGTTTTTCACGGTAATTAAATGCACGCACATCATCCAAGCCTGCAAGATGATCTTTGTGTTCATGTGTAAAAACAATGCCTCTTAATGTTTTCACTTTTTCGCGGAGCATCTGCTGCCTAAAATCTGGACCGGAGTCAATTACATAATTTTCTTCTTCTACAGAAATCATAATTGATGATCGCGTTCTGTTATCTTGTGGAGAATTTGATTGACAAACATTGCATTCACAAGCAATTACTGGAACGCCTTGTGAAGTTCCAGAACCAAGAATTGTAACAACACCGTTTCTCATAGAACGAAGGTATAAATTTGGATTGAGAAACTTTAAATTTCGATCATTCTTTCAATTTGACCTTTACGAATAAATTGATTAATAATTGTTCGAATATCTTTGTTTTCCTTTTGTTCATCGATGTATTTTTTCCAATCTTTTGCTTCTTTTCCATGAAAATGAAAAGGTGCAAAACCATGACCTCGATAGGTTCCATTTTCAATTAAAACTAAACTTTTCTCTGAATTATTTCGTCCTTTATCTACGATATAAAATGTTTTATTCTCCAAGGTTATTGTTGTCACAAAATCATTTACACGTTGATTATATTCGTTTGGATTTATTTTATTTATACAGGCGCCATCACAAGTTTTAACAGAATACTGAAAACAGCCACCAGAAGAATTGTATAGATCACACAATTTTTGGCATAATTTATATGTCTCTATGATTTTCAGTAAATAGGAGGTCCCTTCTTTTTTGGAAGTAAAACTGGCGATTGGGTAGGCAGTTTCTTTAGCACTAGACTTTACCTTCAGACGAATGTATCCATTAGAATCTAGCTCATCAAAAAGTCCAAATGGAAAGTGATTTTTTCGTAGTTTTCTATTATAAATGGGTTGTTTTTCTTTAATTAATTCGGATTCACGAAGTAAGGCAATCAGTTCTGAACCACAAAGTTCAAATTTTACACTTGCAATATCTTGAATAAGTTTTAGACCTTTTACTGATTTTAGATTTCTTAAGTGTTGCTCTACGCGTGTCCGAATATGAATACTTTTTCCGACATAAATTAATTCATTAAATTCATTGTGAAAAAGGTAAACTCCTGTTTTATTTGGAATGGCTTCAATCGTATCCAAATCTAAATTTGGATGTAAGGATTTTGGATTTAATTCATCTTGAATAAATGATCTCAGTTTTTGCTCATCTTTTTTATAGATAATTTCAAATAATTTGCAAGTTGCAAGTGCATCTCCACCGGCTCTATGTCGACCAACAATTGAAATTCCTAAATCGCGTGTGATTTTCCCTAAACTATAAGAAGCATGTCCTGGAAGTATGTTTCTGGAACTACGAACTGTACACAAATGAGGTAAGCGGAAGTCGTAGCCCAAGCGTTTAAACTCACTTCTAAACATTCCATAGTCGAAAGATACATTGTGAGCTACAAAAACACAATTATTGGTGAATTCAAGAATTTGTTTTGCAACCTCAAAGAATTTTGGTGCATCAGCAACCATTTGATCTGTAATTCCAGTAAGTCGGACAATAAATTCCGGAATTTCCATTTCTGGATTAAGCAAGGTTGTGAATTCTCCAATGATTTTAGTACCATCAAATTTATATATCGCCAATTCTGTAATCTTTGAATTTTGTGGACTTCCTCCTGTTGTTTCGACGTCTACAATTACAAACATTCACTCACTAATTAATAGGTTTCTTAAGAATTTAAAGGCTATTTGTTCTCTAATTTGTTCTACCAGGATAAACTTCCAATGCCTTTTCTAAACAAATTACCGCTTTTTTTAAATCTTCTTGGTTGAGAACATACGCTATTCTTGCTTCTTGTATTCCAGCTCCTTTTGTTGCGTAGAAACCATTTGCAGGAGCCATCATTACAGTTTGACCTTCGTGTGAAAAATCTTCTAGTAACCATTGGCAAAATTTTTCAGCATTGTCAACAGGAAATTTTGCAACACAATAAAAAGCACCACTTGGATTTGGACAAAAAACTCCTGGAATAGAATTTAATCCTTGAATCATAATATTTCTCCGCTGAACGTATTCACGAACAACATTATCAAAATATGATTGGGGAGTCTTTAAAGCAGCTTCTGCCGCAATTTGATCGATTGTTGGTGGTGAAAGTCGCGCCTGTCCAAATTTTAACGCAGCAGCCATTACTTCTTTATTTTTAGAAATTAGTGCACCAATTCTAGCTCCGCACATAGAATATCGCTTAGAAACAGAGTCAATCATAATGACATTGTTCTCAATCCCCTCTAAATTCATTACTGAAAATGGTACAGCACCATCATAGCAGAATTCACGATAAACTTCATCAGCGAATAAGAATAAGTCGTGTTTTTTTACAAGATCCCTCAACTGTTCTAGTTCTTCTTTTGAATAAAGATAACCAGTTGGATTTCCGGGGTTGCAAATTACAATACCTTTTGTCTTTGAGGTAATTTTCTTTTCAATTTCAGTAATCGGTGGAAGCGCAAATCTTGATTCAATTGTTGCAGTTACAGGAACTACATTTATTCCAGCAGTTACTGCAAAACCATTATAATTTGCATAAAAAGGTTCGGGAATAATCACTTCATCTCCAGGATTACAAGTTGTCATAAATCCAAAAATCAATGCTTCTGATCCACCTGTTGTGATAATTATATCTTCTGGGGAAACCCGAATACCATTTTTTACATAGTAAGCAGATAAGGCGTTTCGATAACTTTCAAAGCCGGCAGAGTGACTGTATTCAATTACTTTTCTATCTAAATTTTTTACTGCGTTTAGAGCTACTTCTGGAGTTTCAATATCTGGTTGCCCAATGTTTAGGTGGTATACAGTTATCCCTTGTGTTTTTGCTTTTTCAGAATACGGAACAAGTTTCCTAATTGGAGAAGCAGGCATTAAAATCGCCTTTTCAGATAGTATTGGCATAAACTTAATTTAAGATGTCAAATTTAACAATTCTTAAGCGCTTTAGTTCTTTTTTTTAATGCGATTTAAAATTGATCCATTTAGTTTCGAAAGTCTTGGGTTAAGGAACAACCAAGTATAGTTTGCAGTAAATGAACCAATAATTGAGCCTGCTAAAATATCTTCAACAAAATGCTGCGACAAATAAACACGAGTAAAGGCAAAAATAATAGCACAAACCAATAAAAAGATTTGCAGCCAGATTTTTGAGCTCCAATAATATGCTAAGATTGTAAATAATACAAAGCAAGATGTGGCATGACCAGAAGGGAAACTATTGTAAAAATAATAGGTGAATCCTTCAATTTTATGAAATGACAAATCATTTTGAAAAAAAAACATTGGCCTATTTTCATTCTCAAAAATAATATGCTTAAGAAACTGAACTAGTCCTGAAGAAATTAGAAAAGACACTAATAGTAAAATTGCTATGCGAATTTCAATTAAGAGTAATAAGAGTGAAATCAAAATTAGAAATAATCCATCGCCAACATTTGTAGCGATTGGTGCAAAGACATCAAGAAATGGAGAATGAAAACTATTAATTATTTTGTGAAGCTCAAGTTTGTTGCTTAAGAAAACAAGTACAAATACTAAAAGCCAAATAATGCGGAGCCCTGAAGTGTAATAAAATCCTGTTGTGCTTTTCATTTGTTACAAAGATATTATTTAGATTTTGTTTCGTTTATCATAAAAGTAAATAAAACTGCATCGTAGGAAAAATGAGCCGCAATACAAAACCAAAGTCCAAATTGATAATACGCTAGAGATATTAATAAAATAAAAGGCAAAACAATAAGGCCGTAAACAGAAAAACGCCAGTTAAATGGATTCAAATAACCATGCAAAGCAACAAATAAGATAGCGGTAATCCACCAGCCCATGTAATGTTGAACACCAGCTCTAAATAATAATTCTTCGCCAACTCCGGCACAAAGTGAAAGAAAAATACCTTGGTAAATTTTGAGATTTAATTCCCCGATAATCTTGTCGATTTTCGTAGGGATTTTATCGAAAAAAGGAGCTTGCATGAAAAGATATGCGATAAAAGCATAGATAATTCCAAATTGTAAACCAAGACCAATTGGTAAGATTTTAATATTTTCAACTTGAATAAACTCCAAAAAGGAAAGTCCCTCTTTGAAAGTTCGAAAAAGAAATGCCGGTAGCGGAAAAAGCAACAATGTAATCCATCCAAAAAGTAAAATTCTTTGCTTCATCTTTGTTTAAAATAATTTTTTTGCTTTTTTATTTTGAATTGTTACAACTTTATTAATATATTAGCAAAAAAAATAAACGCCTATAGTCCAAATTTACTTTTAAATTGTTGAAGTTAACAACACAAAATGTAAATTATGGTATATTCTCAAATGAGCGATTGTGATTTAATCCAATTGTATTTATCCGGAAACGAAAAACCCTTTGAGGTTTTGTTATTGCGTCACAAAGATCGTTTGTTTCGTTTTATTAATTCCAAAGTAAAAGACGCTGCACTTGCTAACGATTTGTTTCAAGACACCTTTGTTAAAATAATTAATACCATGAAATTGGGGAATTATAACGAGGAAGGAAAATTTCTACCATGGGCTCAGCGAATTGCTCATAATTTGGTGATTGATTATTTTAGAAAAAAGAACAAGGTTCGAATTATTTCAGAATGCAATTCATTTGATGAGGAATATTCTATTTTTTATAAAATTGCGAGCGATGAAAAAAATTATTTGCAAACACAGTCCTATTATGAATTAGAAACGCAAATGGTTAATTTGATATCTCATTTACCGAATCCTCAAAAGGAAATGATTGAAATGAGAATTTTTCAGGACATGTCATTCAAAGAAATTGCAGAATTAGAAGACATTAGTATTAATACTGCTTTGGGAAGAATGCGTTATGCGCTTATAAATATGAGAAAGTTGATTGATAAGCACAAGATGGTAACTGAAATTTCATAGAATCTTTTATGAAATTAATCTTTGCAACGCAAAATGAGAACAAAGCGCAAGAAATCCAATCGCTTTTACCTGAATATTTTAAAATCATTTCACTCAAAGATATTCGGTGCTTTGATGAGATACCAGAAACGGCGGAAACATTAGAGGGAAACTCACTTTTAAAGGCCTCCTTTATTTCAGAAACGTATAATTTAAATTGTTTTGCAGACGACACTGGACTTGAAATAGAAGCCTTAGATAATCGACCCGGTGTTTATTCAGCTCGCTATGCTGGACCAGAGAAAAGTGCAGCTGCAAATATCAATAAAGTACTTTTAGAATTAGAAGGAAAAACAGCGAGAAACGCTCAGTTTAGAACTATTATAACCTTAATCTTAAATACTTCAATATTTACATTTGAAGGAATTGTCCGCGGTGAAATTATATCCGAGAAAAGAGGTGAAAATGGTTTTGGTTACGATCCGATTTTTGTTCCTCAAGGAGAAATAAGAACATTCGCGGAAATGAGCTTAGAAGAGAAAAATAAGCACAGTCATCGAGCAAGGGCTTTTCAAAAAATGATTGAATTTTTAAATGAGCTTAAGATTTAATTTCGATAGAAACATTTCTTACATCGCCATTTATTGGGGGTGAAAGTTTGGTTATAAGCACTTTATAATTAGCATCTTGCTTAATTTCAGATTTTAATCTTTTTACTATGCGCATTCCAACATGCTCAATTAATTTGGAGCGAATCGCCATTTCTTCAGCTACGATTTTATGAACTTGAACATAATCAATTGTATCTTTAAGCGTATCATTTTGTGCAGCAGCTGAAAAGTCAGTATCAATTCTTACATCAACTTCGTATTTACCGCCAATTTTCGCTTCTTCATCAAGACAGCCATGAAAGGCATATAGTTGAATTCCCGAAACGTTTATTTTATGCTTCATTTACTATTTTTCGTATTTCAATAAGTCCGATTTCTATTCTACTTATGACTTCCTCTTTTCCCAAAAAATCAGATATATCAAACATTCCAGGTCCTGCTGCAACGCCTGTAACACACAAGCGAAAAGGCTGAAGTACAGCGCCAATTCCTATTTGTTTAGCTTCTAAAAATGCTTTAAAAGTTACTTCGATATTTTCAGCAGTAAATTCTGTTATTGTTTTTATTTCAGCTAACCAATCAGAAATTAATTCAAATGTCTCTGATTTCCATTTTTTGAGAATCGTTTCTTTATCATAATTTAATGGTCGTACAATTAGATAAGCTCCATCACTTAGCATATCTTGAACAAATGTTGCTCGTTCTTTCATTAAACTCGCAATTTGAAGTAATTTCTCATTTGGGAGTGAACCATTTGTAAGTTTTCCTAAGGTAATTACTAAATCTTCATTGCTTTGAGCTCGTAAATAATTTTGTTGAAACCATTTTGTTTTATCAGGATCAAATTTTGCTCCCGCTTTTGCAACACGCTCTAAAGAAAATGCTTCTGCCAATTCTTCCAGAGAGAAAATCTCTTGCGTAGTTCCTGGGTTCCAACCTAAAAATGCAAGCATGTTGATAAATGCTTCTGGGAAATATCCTTTTTCGCGGTAACCAGAATACAATTCACCTTCTGATGTTGTCCAATCAGTTGGAAAAACTGGAAAGCCAAGACGATCACCATCGCGTTTAGAAAGTTTTCCGTTTCCATCTGGTCTTAGTAGTAATGGTAAATGAGCAAACTCTGGACATTCCCAACCAAAAGCTTCATACAACATTACATGAAGAGGAGCGGAAGGCAACCATTCTTCACCACGAATAACATGACTGATATCCATCGCATGGTCATCTACAATATTTGCTAAATGATACGTAGGCATTCCATCGCTTTTGAAAAGTACTTTATCGTCTAAATTATTGGTGTTAACGACAACCCAACCTCTAATTATATCATGCAAGCGAATATCTTGATTCCGTGGCATTTTCATCCGAATAACGTATGGAACACCAGCTTCTAATAACTTGCTTACTTCAGATTGCGGAAGCGTTAATGAGTTTTTTAAACTCGTTCTAGTAATACTATTGTATTGCCAATTTGCCATTCCCATTTGTTTTGCTTGGTCACGCATACTGTCTAATTCCTCAGCGCTGTCAAATGCATAATATGCTTTTTCATTTGAAATTAATTGTTCTGCAAATGGCTTATAGGATTCTTTTCGTTCAGATTGAACATATGGACCATAATCTCCTCCAATTCCCGGACCTTCTGTTGGCATAATTCCACACCATTTTAAAGCATCTAGAATATACTCTTGTGCGCCAGGTACAAACCTAGCTTGATCTGTATCTTCAATACGAATAATGAATGTTCCATTGTGTTTTTTAGCGAAAAGGTAATTGTATAAAGCGGTTCGAACACCTCCCATGTGTAATGGTCCTGTAGGTGAGGGGGCAAAACGAACGCGAACTGGTTTATTGGGCATTTGAATAAATTTTTAGGCAAAGATACATCATTTTCATGCATTATATTAGTCCAAAATAGGATAAGAATATCCTAGATTATGGAATGCAATACAAGGTGTCATAATAGGGGGAAAAACCTGCCCAAATCCCTAAAGCACCACCAGAAATAGTTGAAGTAATATTAATTGGGCTTCCGAAAGGGTTCCCACTAGAAGATAACTGCGCCCTTTTTTTTTGAAAAAAAGTAAAGGTATTCTTATCCATTTTAGAAAATTTTACTACAACACTATCGCCCATTCTGAAGTACCTTCTATATTCTTCTAAATGTGTTTCATCTTTTCTTTTTAAAGGATTGTCATATGAAAAGTCAAAGCTTAGTCCATTAAAAAAGCGGTCATCAAAATAGGCAGTATTCGTTTTTCTAAAAATAGTATCTAAATCTTGGTTATCACTATTTTTATTAATTCTTTTTACTTCCCATTTATATGCATCGTATTGGGTTGAATTATCAGAAATTCGCGCCCATGATTTCCCATATAATGGATTACTAATTTCAGGTCTCCAGTAAATATTATCTAAAGACGAAGGCAAGGGAATAAAGGTTGTTGATTTGTATTTTTTAGAGTTATAGTCAATTATTAGTTCATAGGACGAATTTACCGTTGCTATTAATTCTAAGTTTGAGTAGACTTTGATTGGAAGTAAGACTACTTCATTGAATTTAATTTCCAACATTTCTGCAAGTTTTTTTTGAGAGGCTAGGGGTAAATCACCAATATTCATTGGTAATAAATCAAATGTATCAAGACCATAAACAACCTTTACATTAGCATTAGTAATAAAATTATTCAGGTAGCTTGAAAGATTTGTTTCTGAATAAATGTTTGATGATTGGGAAAGGAGTACAAGAGGATTTCCATTTGTTTCAATCGTTCCGTCAACAACTAATTGAGAAGCAAAACCTGGAATATCAATTTTTACTTCTTTCGAACAGGATAAAAACAAGCTAAAAAATATAAAAAGAATAATAATTCTTACACTCATATCCTCAAATATACGACTTATATAAAATACCGTAAGTTATTTCAGGCCGAACTGAGCAATTATTAATTGAGCTAATTCCTCTCCAATTCTGTCTTGCGCTTCATTTGTTGCAGCACCAATATGAGGCGTGCAAGCAATTTTAGGATGTGAAATTAATTCTTTCTTAGGATTTGGTTCATTTTCATAAACGTCTAATGCAATTCCAGCAACAGTTCCATTATTTAATGCTTCAATTAAATCTATTTCATCAATTACACCTCCTCTAGCAGCATTTACAATTCGAACACCTTTTTTCATCAATGCAAATTCAGCAGAACGAATAACAGCGCTTCCATCCGCTTGTTTTGGAACATGTATAGAGATGTAGTCTAAATTCCCTAAAACACTTTTCAAGTCTGTTGTAGGAGTGATTTCAATAGCGATTTTATTATTCAATCCAAGCGGCACGCTAATATTTACCGGAGTTGAATACTGATCAATTGCAAGAACATCCATTCCAGCCCCTAAAGCATAAGAAGCTAAACTTTGACCAATACGACCAAAACCAATAATTCCTAGAGTTTTGCCCCTTAATTCAACACCTTTAGCATAATTTTTCTTCAAGGTTGAAAAATCACCACTTTCCATATTTTTAAAAGAATCATGGAGAAATCGAGACAGTGAAAATAAGTGTCCCATCACCAATTCTGCAACTGATTGTGAAGAAGAAGCGGGCGTATTAATGACAGTTATTCCTTTTTCTCTAGCGTAAGCAACATCAATATTATCCATTCCAACACCACCTCGACCAATTAGCTTTAAGTTTGGACATTGGTCAATTACTTCCTTACGAACTGTTGTTGCCGATCGAACTAAAATCATTTCAATTCCTTGCTCATTAACTGCAGATGCTAGGTTTTCTTGTGCAACTTTATCTGTTATGACAGTAAATCCAGCGCTTTCTAATTGTTCTTTTCCAACTGAGGAAATTCCATCATTTGCTAATATTTTCATTGAGTACTTTTATTAATCTATTTATTTTGAGAAAATTCTTTCATTGTATTTACTAAAACTTGCACGCTATCAATTGGTAATGCATTGTAAATTGAAGCGCGGTAACCACCTACAGAACGATGTCCAGGGAGTCCAACAATTCCTGCAGCTTTCCACATTTGATCAAAATCGGCAGCTCTTGACTCATCTGTTAATAAAAAGGTGATATTCATATTTGAACGATCTTCAACTTCTACAGCACCTCTAAATGCCGGATTTGAATCAATTTCATCGTACAATAATTTCGCTTTTGCAATATTCCTTTTTTCCATTTCTGGAACTCCGCCATTTGCAATTAAATTACGCAAGTTTAGCATTGAAACAAAGACAGAAAAAACTGGCGGTGTATTTAACATTGATTCCTTTTCAATTTGCTGTTTTAGGTCCAAGTAAGTTGGCATGAAAGGAGAAGAAGATTTTCCTAGAATTTCATCTTTTACAATGTATAAAGTTGCTCCAGCTGGACCAAGGTTTTTTTGAGCTCCAGCATAGATAATATCAAAATCAGCAACATTAATTACACGAGAAAAAATATCGGATGACATGTCACAACAAAGAGGTAAATCTGTTTTAGGAAATTCTTTAAACTGCGTACCAAAAATAGTGTTGTTAGATGTAAAATGAATATAGTCAACATCCGTAGGAACAGTATAATTTTTTGGTAAGTAGGTAAAATTTTTGTCTTCAGAAGAAGCGAACACATTTACATCAACGCCCACTTTTTTAGCTTCTTTTATTGCTGCTGAGGCCCAAGTCCCAGTGTTGATATAGCCAGCTTTTTTTTTATCGCGCATCAGATTTAATGCAACAATTGTAAAACCAAGAGAAGCGCCACCTTGAAGAAAAGCAACCGAATAACCTTCAGGAACATTTAAAGCTTCTTTAACTAAAGCAATAGCTTCATCCATAACAGCAACAAAGTCCTTGTGTCTATGGGAAACTTCGAGAATGGATAATCCATTAAAATCATTTATGGCAGCTGCTGCTTGTTGAAATACTTCTTGAGGTAAAATACAGGGACCTGCTCCAAAATTATGTTTCATGAGTGATTGCTTTTTGAATTTATAAATTTCTCGATTAATATTGAAATAGCTTTACAAATGTTTATTACTTGCTTAAAATGTTCAAAAAAAAAGCTGTCGGTTAGACAGCTTTAAAATTATTTTTCAGTTTTCTTAGCCACAGCTTTTTTTGCTGGCTTTTCTGGTTTCGCAGGTTTCTCAGCTTTTACTTCTGCAGGCTTAGTAACTTTTTTTACCTTCGCAACAACAATTGGTTTAACATCTTCTTTTCTTTTACGGGTATTTCCGTAAGAACCCATAGTTCTTTTTCCTTTTGTAGTTTTTTTATCTCCTCTTCCCATAATTAAGTATATTTTTATTGAATTTTATTTCAGTTGCAAAGTTATAAATCTTTTTTTAATAATTGCTTATTAAATTCGTTTTCAAGTGCCTGTCCACTCCTTAGAATTTTTTTGCACCATTCAATTTTTAGGTCAGTTTGTTCCACTTGCGATAATTTCCATTCTATGTCGCTATCAACCAATCTTTTTCGAAGTGTATTTAATAAAATTGCAACAGAAACAGAAATATTAAAACTTTCTGTAAATCCAAACATCGGGATTTTAACCTGGTAATCGGCAGCTTGAAGAACAGATTCAGATAATCCTTCCTGTTCTGTACCAAAAAAAATTGCTAAGGGCTGTTCTAAAGGAAGATCATTGATTGTAAAAGCTTCGGTGTGAGGAGTGGTTGCAACAATTTTATATCCTTGATTTTTTAATAGCTTCATACAATCCTCTGACGGATTCTCACTTCCATAGTTATGAACATCAATCCATCTTCCTGCACCAAGTGCTATATCGCGGTTAATTGCAAATTCATTGTTTTTTTCAATGACATGTAATTCTTGAATTCCAAAACAGTCGCAGGTTCTGAGAACTGCAGAAGCATTGTGTTCTTGAAAAATATTTTCTATGCCTAAAGTAATGTGTTTTGTCCGTTCGGAAGCAACGCGATCAAATAGTTCAATTTTATGTTCAGAAATAATGTCGTAAAATCCATCAAGAACTTTTTTTTGATTCATCCTACAGTTTTTTAGACATTAAATAATGTTGAATTTCGCCAAAAAGTTTGTAGGAAGGTTCCTGCAATTGGTAAGAAAGTTTTTCGTAGAAAGGAATAGCTGATTCTCTAGCGTGTAAAATTATTTCATTCACTTTATCATTGCGACAATATTTTTCCATTTCTATCATTAGCATTTTTCCGTATCCTAATCCTTGTTCATTCTTTTCCACCGCCATAAATCGAATTTGTCGTTTTTCACCTTCACATTTATCCAATCTTCCAACAGCAAAGAGATTAATTCCTTTGTACAACGCAAAATGTTGTTCACTTGCATCTCCCTCATTTCTTTCGCTTCCAATTGGCTGATTCCAAGGTTGTCGAAGAACACGATACCTAAGATCATAATATTCGACCCATTCTTTATCTGTTTTCGGACTTCTTATTTCTATTCCCATTCAAAAGCGATTGATGTTACTCGTTTTGTTTCTTTATCAGCAATTTGCTCTGAGCGAACTAATTTTTTAGCATTTTCATCTTCAAAAACTTCTTTCAAATTTTTAATTTTTGCGCAGGGAATGTGTAAATTATGCATTGCATTTAAAAGATTAGTTGAAGTAAAACACTTCACTTTTTCTTGAATTATTTCCGCTAATTTTTTTCTATTTTCTACACGATTTTGATTCGTGGAAAAGTCTTTTTCGTCTGGTAAGTTTCCGCAACTTAAAAAGCCACATAATTTCTCAAAGTGACTTTCTGAACCAATTGCAAAGGTGATTAAATGTCCTTCTGATGTTGTAAAAATCTCACCGTATGGCGCAATATTTGGATGGCAACTCCCTAAACGTTTTGGAATTTTATTTTCCATTAAGTAGTTTGATGCTTGATTCATTAAACTAGAAATTGCAGCATCGTAAAGAGAAACAGAAACAGTACTGCCAATTTGTGTTTTTTCTCGCTCTAAAAGTGCAATGAGTAAACCTTCTTTAAGATGGTGAGCCGCCAAAACATCTATGAAAGCAACTGGCATTTTAACTGGGCCACTTTCCTCTGTTCCATTCATGGACATAAAACCGGTTTCTGCCTGCAAGATTAAGTCGTATGCAACACGATCACTGTCATTCCCAAAACCAGATATTTTTCCGATAATTAAACGAGAATTATTTTTACGCAGGATTTCTTCTGTAATATTTAATTTTCTTTCATCACCTTTTTTAAAATTCATAATGACTATATCAGATGAATTGGTCATTTCTATCAATTTTGCATTATCTGCATTATCGCTTATGTCAAGGTTTATATATTCTTTTTTATAATTAACAGCAGAAAAATAAGCAGAAATAGGACTATCTTTTTCTTCACTTGGTAATTTCCATGTTCTTGTGACATCTCCCGATCTTTTATTTTCAATTTTTATAACCTCAGCTCCTAATTCCGCAAAAAATGTTGCTACTGAAGGTCCGGCTAAAACTGTAGAAAGATCAATTATTTTAAGATTGCTGAAAAGTGACGACTTCATTTTTTTATTTTTGGAGAATTGCTAGCAATAACTTCAATAGTTACAGTTGCTAATCCCTCACGCACAAAATTAAGTTTTTTTGCTGCATTTATTGTTACGTCAATTGCTCTTCGGTTACTTTGAGGCATCCGATCATTAATTCTTAATAAGATAATGGAGTCGTTTTTTAAATTGGTGACTTTTACGATTGTGCCAAATGGCAAGGATTTATGAGCAGCAGTTAGACTATCATTACTGAAAGTTTCACCGGATGAGGTTCTTCGTCCATTAAAGGAATTTGCATAATAACTTGCAGTGCCTTTTTCTAATTCAATTATGATAAATCCACATGCTAATCCTGAAATTATGAGTAAATAGAAATACCAAAAGTTGTTTTTTATCATGCTCTAAATTACGAAGAACTTAGCATACAAAAAAATCATCTCATTACAGCGTTACAACTTTCATCAAATTCATTAAATTTGTGGCACACAAAATTGTAATATTTAGAAGAAGATGGTTTTTGATTTAGAAATGATTAAAAAGGTATACGAAAAGTATCCAGAACGTATTGAAGCAGCTAGAAAAGTAATAGGTAGGCCTCTTACTTTATCTGAAAAAATATTATATGCTCATCTTTGGGATAAAAATGCAACTGTTTCTCATGAAAGAGGAAAGTCGTATGTTGATTTCGCGCCAGACCGAGTAGCTATGCAAGATGCTACAGCTCAAATGGCACTTTTACAATTTATGCAAGCAGGCAAGAAAAAAGTTGCTGTTCCTTCTACCGTTCATGCAGATCATTTAATTCAGGCGAAAGTTGGCGCTACAAAGGATTTACAAGAATCTTTGAATCAAAACAATGAGGTTTTTAATTTTCTTTCTACTATCTCAGATAAATATGGAATTGGATTTTGGAAGCCTGGAGCAGGGATTATACATCAAGTTGTCTTGGAAAATTATGCTTTCCCTGGAGGAATGATGATAGGAACAGATTCTCATACCGTAAATGCTGGTGGTTTGGGAATGCTTGCAATTGGAGTGGGTGGTGCTGATGCAGTGGATGTAATGGCAGGAATGGCTTGGGAATTAAAGTTTCCAAAATTAATTGGGGTAAAATTGACAGGTAAATTAAACGGTTGGACATCAGCGAAAGATGTAATTTTAAAAGTTGCTGATATATTAACTGTAAAAGGTGGAACAGGAGCAATCGTTGAATATTTTGGTCCTGGTGCTCTTTCATTATCTTGCACAGGGAAAGGAACAATTTGCAATATGGGAGCAGAAATAGGAGCGACAACTTCTACTTTTGGTTATGATGATTCCATGCGACGGTATTTAAGTGCAACTGGAAGGGCAGAAGTCGTTGCAGCAGCAGATTTAATTGCTGAGCATTTAACAGGTGACCCTGAGGTTTATGTAAATCCAGAGAAGTATTTCGATCAACTCATAGAACTTAACTTAAGTGAGCTAGAACCACATATAAACGGTCCATTTACACCGGACAGAGGAACTCCAGTTTCAAAAATGCGGGCAGAAGCGGAAGCAAATAATTGGCCGATGAAAGTGGAATGGGGGTTAATTGGTTCTTGCACCAACTCATCGTATGAAGATATGGCGCGTGCAGCATCAATAGTTGAACAAGCGGTTGCGCATGGAATTACTCCAAAAGCTGAATTCGGAATAAATCCTGGATCTGAGCAAGTGCGTTATACGATTGAAAGAGATGGTATCATTGCTACTTTTGAAAAAATGGGCACTAAAATTTTTACAAATGCTTGCGGTCCTTGTATCGGACAATGGGATCGAGCAGGAGCAGAAAAGCAAGAAAAGAATACGATAATTCATTCTTTTAATCGAAATTTTTCGAAACGTGCAGATGGAAATCCAAATACGCATGCATTTGTTACTTCCCCAGAAATGGTTGCAGCTATTGCGATTTCTGGAGATTTGGGATTTAATCCATTAAAAGATACCTTGACATCTGCGAATGGTGAGCAAATTACATTAAGTCCTCCAAAAGGTGATGAGCTTCCGAATAAGGGTTTTGATGTTGAAGACAACGGTTTTCAAGCACCTGCTGAAGATGGTAGCGGAATCATTATTTCAGTTGATACGAATTCATCTCGTTTGCAATTATTGGAAAATTTCCCGGTTTGGAACGGTGATAATATTTTAGGAATGAAATTACTTATTAAAGCAAAAGGCAAGTGTACAACAGATCATATTTCAATGGCTGGACCTTGGTTGCGTTATCGTGGACATTTAGATAATATTTCAAACAATATGCTTATTGGAGCTGAAAATGCATTTAATGGAAAAGCTAATTCAGTAAAAAATCTTTTGACTGGTGAATATGGTGAAGTCCCAGCAGTACAACGAGCGTATAAAGCCGCAGGAATTCCTACTGTTGTTGTCGGTGATCACAATTACGGTGAAGGATCTTCACGTGAACATGCAGCAATGGAACCAAGACATTTAGGAGTTTGTGCTATCATCGTTAAATCTTTCGCGCGAATTCACGAAACAAATTTAAAGAAGCAAGGGATGTTAGGATTGACTTTTAACATTGAAAATGATTACGATAAAATCTGTGAAGATGATATCTTGAGTTTTACTGATTTAGCATCTTTTTCTCCAGGGAAACAAATAAATCTTGAAATAAAACACATAGATGGGTCAATAGAAAATATCTTTTTAAATCATACTTATAATGCTTCTCAGATTGAATGGTTTAAAGCTGGATCTGCATTAAATTTAATTAAACTCACACAAAAGTAAGATGTTTAACATTAATTTTTATTCCATTTTACTTGTCCTATAAAATCTAATTGACTTCAATAGCTCCAATATCCGGAGGATTATTTCTTGGATTCCCGAATATATCAGAAACAACAGTAGAATTTATTCCTTGTTCATTGTGAATTGCACTATTTGGAAATGAAAAATCAAATTCATTTGTGTTTGTAAAATTAGGATTGCCATTCCATAGAATATTTTGATAAAAACCATCGGTTTGAATTTCTTCAGATTGGATCAGACAATGGTTGAAATTAAAGTTAATTGTTACACCCTGCATTTGTATTGTATCAATTGCCATTTCAGTGGGTAAAGTACCGGAAATAATACAATTCTGTAAAACTCCTTCGTTTATAGAACCAACATTTGTCGTTCCACTTGAATAATCGTTGTAAAAATTACTAATTCCAACAGCAGCAGAAGTAGAAGCGCCATATCCTACTAGATTGCAATGATTTAGATTAAAATCTCCTCCTTCTAATACTAAAAGTGCATGTGTTC
>JBIKOE010000006.1:0-54427 GCA_044358215.1 Crocinitomicaceae bacterium | reverse complement strand
ATGAGCAAATAATTTCGAAAATGACGAAAGGAAAAGTAATTTTAGTAGAACAAAAAACACGAGAAACTGCACGATTTGTTGTTAAAAATAAGTTGTAAATACCACTTTAAAGGTATGTTTTGAGGTACATTAAATCTTAAATTTGCACATGTTTGATCTCTCAACTATGAAAGTAGGAAGTAAGTCCGAAATTATCGCAATTGAAAATTCCTCTATTAAATCAAAACTGATAGAATTGGGTTTTTTAGTTGGTAGTTCATTAGAAGTTGTATTCAAAGCACCATTGGGCGATCCAATTGCAATTGAAATAAATAGCACCGTAATCTCCTTAAGAATGGATGAAGCTGCTTTTATTAAAGTACGGAAAAAAAATTGATACTCATGTATCCATAAGTTTGCAATCAAATGAAAATTGCCCTATTTGGAAATCCTAATACCGGAAAAAGCTCTGTTTTTAATTTATTAACGGGTTTAAGGCAACAAATAGGAAACTTTGCTGGTGTTACCGTAGAAAAAAGAGAGGGCTTTCTTACTCTTGGAGATAAAAAATATTCAATTATCGATTTTCCAGGGGCCTATAGTTTGTATCCTCGTGCAAAAGATGAGAAAATTGTTTACGATCTACTCACAAACAAAAATCAAGAATTATATCCTGACGCAGCGCTATTTATTGTTGATGCTGCTAATTTAGAACGCAATCTTTTATTTTTTACACAATTATATGATTTAAATATCCCCCTCATTTTAGTCTTAAATATGTGGGACCTTACTGCTAAAAGAGGCATTGAAATTAATATTGAAAAATTAGAAGAGGCATTTCCGGGAGTTCAAATTATTACTTCTAATGCCCGACTTAGAATGGGAAAAGAAAGAATTATTCAAGCTATTCAAACTTTAAATCTCACTGCTAGGAAAACATTTTTTTTAGAAGATTATCAAGTTGCAGAAATTAATGACCAAGAAAAACAAATAGCCGAAACAAATTTGCGCTATGAAAAAATTAAAAAATTAATCGAAGTAGTTGAGAAAGTAAAAGAAACAAAAACAGATGCCTTTTCAAGAAAAATTGATAGAATTATCGTACATCCAATTTGGGGCTACGCAATTTTTCTTTGTGTATTACTAACTATTTTTCAATTTATATTTTCTTTTGCAAGTATTCCAATGGAATTAATTGATGGTATTTTTACTGATTTTGCCGCTTATACCTCACAAATTCTTCCAACAGGTCTTTTTAATAATTTAATCTGCCATGGAATAATTCCTGGAATTGGAGGTATTGTTGTGTTTATTCCACAAATTGCGCTTCTCTTTTTTTTCATTGCTATTCTCGAAGAAACAGGCTATTTAGCAAGAGTTGTGTTTATAATGGATCGCCTAATGAGACCTTTCGGATTAAATGGCAAAAGTGTTGTGCCACTAATGTCAAGTGTTGCATGCGCGATTCCTGCTGTTATGGCAACAAGAACTATTTCAAATTGGAAAGAACGAATGATTACAATATTTGTAGCTCCTTTTATGAGCTGCAGTGCAAGAATTCCAGTGTATACGCTCTTAATTTCTTTAGTGATACCTAAAATCTATTATTTTGGTTTTATCAACTTGCAAGGAATTGTACTTTTTTCACTCTATAGCTTGGGTTTAATTGCAGTTTTAGCAGTTTCGTTTATCATGAAATTTATTGTCAAAAGTGAAGAAAAAGGCTTTCTTTTGCTTGAACTACCAAGTTATAAAAATCCGAGATGGCCAAATATCGGAATTAGTATACTTGAAAAAATCAAACTATTTATTTTCGATGCTGGAAAAGTTATACTGGCTATCTCCATTATTCTATGGGCTTTGGCATCCTACGGACCAAATAATTCAATGGATGAAGCACTTGAAAAAACTAAAAAACTAAAACGGTTCTCATTGTTGAGTAAAGTAGATAAAGATCGTGAACTTGCCTCTGCAAAATTGGAAGCTTCATACATCGGAAGAATGGGGAAATTTATAGAACCTGCAATAAAACCGCTAGGCTACGATTGGAAAATTGGAATTTCCTTAATTACTTCTTTCGCAGCAAGAGAAGTTTTTGTGGGGTCCCTAGCAACAATCTATGCAGTTCAAGACGATGGAGCAACTAAAACAAGGTTAATTCAGCGACTAAAAAGAGATAAAAATGCAAAAGGAGAAAAAACCTATACCATTGCTTCTGGAGTATCACTAATGATTTTCTATGTTTTTGCAATGCAATGTATGTCGACACTAGCAGTAGTTAAACGAGAAACAAATAGCTGGAAATGGCCTTTAATTCAACTACTAGTTATGGGAGTAATGGCATATTTCAATGCTTTTTTAGCTTTTCAACTTTTAAGATAATTATAAAAAATTTAGCGCTTTTATGATTTTATTTCTTTTAAAAAATTAAATCCTAAATAAAAAAGGTAAATTTATTCTCAAATGACACAAACTATTATTGTATTTCTGAGTATCGGGTTAGCAATTTTATTTCTTTTGCGGCATTTTTGGAAAATGTTTTTTCAAAAAAAAGATTCATGCGCGGGATGTGGAATTTCTAAAGCAATGAAAACAAAGATTTAACTTTAAAAATAAAAAATGAGTCAATGTCAGTTATATAAGTACAATGCTTCATTTTACGCTGTTAAAAAAGAGAACTCTGATTTTTTTGGTTCAAGCTTTTCAGAAAATGAATTAGACAATGATCATGTTGCATGGCTTAATTTTCATGGCTTAGATGATCTAAAAAGTATCGAGGAATTGTGCCATAGATTAGAAATAGATAAACTTACAATTGAAAATATTCATGCAGCAACAGGAAGGCCAAAAGTAGAAGAATATCCAAAATACATGTTTTTTCATGTAAAATCTGCACTTCCTACTGAAAACGATTCTACTTTATTAAACCAAGAACAAATTTCTTTTATTTTAGGAGAAAATTATTTGATTTCATTTCAAGAAAAAGCAGCTGACCACTTTTCAGATGTTAGAGATCGTATTGTAAAAGCAAGAGGGAAAATTCGAACAAAAGGTGCTGACTTTTTATTGTTTAGAATGTTGGAAGCTATTATAGATAACTATTTTGAAGTTTTAGAAAGCATAACAGAAAAAATTGAGCGGATTGATGAGCGGATTCATAGCAAGAGCAACAAATTAATTTTTAAGGAAATAGAAATAGAAAAAAGGAAATTAATTGAACTTAGAAAAATTGTTCTGCCAATTAGAGATATTACCATTCAGTTAGAAAGTAGCGAAAGTATTTTTCTAGACAAAGCTAACTTTCGATATTTCTCAAATTTAAAATCATCTTGTGCAAGCGCACTGGAAGAAATTGATGCGAACAAACAAATCCTTGAAGGTCTTACAAATTTATACTATGCTGTTCAAGGGCAAAGAATGAATGAAATCATGAAAGTATTGACAATCGTAAGTGCAATATTTATTCCTCTTACATTTATTGTTGGTGTATATGGCATGAATTTTGAAAATATGCCAGAATTAAAATACCAAAATGGTTATTTTATAATAATGGCTTGTATGCTTATTCTAGGTATAAGTTTATTGGCATATTTCATAAAACGAGGTTGGTTAAAACGAGAAGATGAATAAAAAAATCTTGTTAATGTTATGTTAAAATAATTCAGGATTAAGACAAAAAGCAATAGATTTACATAAAAATAGAAACTATGAACAAATTAATTTTATCATTAGCAATAATTTTTGGAACTGCTGTTCTATTAAATACATTGAACGCTCAAATTGAAAAAGGGCCAAAAATTGAATTCAGTAAAGAAGTTCATGATTATGGAAGCATCAAATATGGTGGAGAACCAAATTGCACATTTGAGTTTAAGAATACCGGTAACGAACCTCTAATTATTACCAATGCAAAAGGATCATGTGGATGTACTGTTCCAGATTGGCCGAAAGAACCAATTGCACCAGGAGCAACAGGCGTTATAAAAGTTAGATATGACACTAACAGACCTGGACCTATAAACAAGAGTGTAACAATTTCTACAAATGTTACTACAGGAAAAGATGACCAAGGTAATCCTTCTTATTATGATGCAGTAATTCGTATTAAAGGTGAAGTTGGACCTGCTCCAGAAAGTGGAACGCCTGTTAACAATACTGGTGCACCAACTAACAACTAAATAAAAACTTTTATTATTTAAAAAAGACCACTTGATAGTGGTCTTTTTTTTTGAGGAAAAATTTATGTGAGGATAATTTCTGAAAAATCTGATACTGATTGTGGCCATGCTTGTAAGTTGCCCTCACGTGTTATTTGTATGGTTTTCATTCCAGCCATATCTGCGGCGGCTAGTTCTTCTATTACATCCGAAAGAAATAAAATACGATTGGAAGGTAGTGCGAGTTTTTTCGTTATCAAAGAATATGTATCACTATCTCTTTTACTACCTATGTTGGTATCAAAATAATTTGAAAAATAAGTTGATAAATTACCTTTTACACTATGACTAAATAGTAACTTTTGAGCATTTACTGAACCTGAAGAAAAAATACCCATTTTCTTACCTAGCAAATTCCAATTTTCAAGCATTTCAGGTACATCATCGTAAACGTGACCTAGTAATTCACCATTCTGATAACCTTTCTGCCATAAAATACCCTGCAAAGTTTTTAAAGGAGTTATTTTTAAATCCTGCTCACACCATTTCTTTAATTGAAGTATTACCTCTTCACTTGTTGTAATATCTCTATTTTCATCTCTTTTAACTATTCTTAATACTTGACCAAAAGCGTACTTTACTTCCTTAATATTAGAAAGTTTATTGATATCATCAATATTTGAAAGAAAATATGGAAATAATACATCCTTTACAAAGGAAATAGAAGAAGTTGTGCCCTCAATATCCATTAAAATATAATCACAATCAATTTTCACGAGAAGGAATTATAAAGTTTGAAAATTTTAACTCAATTCCAGAATTTGTATAATCCGGAACCCAAGCACTAACATCCATAAAAACCCTTATTGCTTTAACAAAAGGATTTATTTCTCCAGCATCAAACCAATGCTTTGTACCTGCTGGGACGCTGATTAAATCTCCAGCCTCACAGAGTAAATTAAATACTGGTACATTTTCTAAATTAAACCAAAATAAACCTTTTCCGTCAACAAAAAAACGAATTTCATCTTCAGAATGTGTGTGCTCAGCAAGAAATTTAGTGCGTAAGATGCTATAATTTTCTGTTGTAGCATTAATGGATATGACATCTGCGGTCTTATAACCAGAATTCTTCATAAATGGTACTAAATCTTTTGAATAAGCAGCTAATATTTCATCTTGAGTAGCGGCATCGTCAAAAACAATGTCACATTTCCATTGATCAAAAAAAATACCGTGACTATTTAAAAAAGTATGTATTTTTTTGGGACTATCATACTGAGTATTTAAGGAAGGAATAGAAAGTAGTGCCATTATTTTTGAGTTAAATTCCATTCAAATTGACAAAGATAATCCAAGGTTTCAAGATGTCTTTTTGCTTCAAATAAATTTTTTCCCCAAGCATAAGTTCCGTGCTTAGAAATCGCAAAACAAGAATGAAGAATTTCCGATTTTCGTGACCATAGTTCCTTTTCAAAAAAAGACATGTCCTGACTATTTTCAAAAAGTGGAATTCTCAATTTCGAGAGATGAGAAACTTCTCCATCAAAGCCCTTTTGTATTTCATTTCCCTGAAATTCAAAATAATTTTTCTTTACTGAAGAAAGTAAAACAGGATAAATACCATGGCTATGTAAGATAATTTTAGTTTCAGGAAAAAACTTGTAAATAAAAAGATGAATAGCTGTTTCAGCAGATGGTTTAAAAGTAAGATTGTTTCCAGTAAAGTAACCATTTTCATCAATAGGAATAAAATCAATTTCAGCAATTATCCTTTTATCTATTCCAGAGCGAGAAATCCAAATTTGATTATTCTCGTCAATAAAAGAGTAATTAGTTGAGGTAGCTGGAGACCAACCTTTCAGATTATATACCTTAATAGTTTCAATAAGTTCTTGAATAATTGAATATTTGCTCATATTAAAAAATTGAAAAAAGCATCCATTAGAATGCTTTTACAATGATATTAATTATTTATTCTATGATTTTAGTAATTCTTCCTTTACAAGTGAAGCAATAATTTTCCCATCTGCCTTACCTGCTAATTTTGCTGACAAAATACCCATTACTTTTCCCATATCTTGTGGTCCAATAGCACCAGTTTGAGATATTGCTGCTATAACCTCAATTTTAATGTCTTCTTCACTAAGCATTTTGGGTAAGAATTCTTGAATTATATTCGCCTGTAAGAGTTCAACTTCTGCTAAATCTGCTCTATTTTGAGCAATATATAAATCATAGGTTTCAATTCGTTGTTTGTGTAATTTCATACAAATTTTAAGTGCTGTTTCTTCAGAAACTTCTCCATTTCCAGATGTGCTTTCTAACAAGAGTTTTGATTTGATATCTCTCAATGGCTCCAAACGATCTTTATCTCTTGCAAGCATCGCTTTTTTTATCGCCTCATTAATCATATTAGTAAAACTCATTAGTCTACATTATCATGTAAGAAATTATTACTGCGCAATCCCGATTTCCCGTCTTCCTCCTCTGAAAGTCCAAATCTTGAAACGGATTCTTCAGAACTTGGAATACTTTGATTTAACGAAATATTTCTGCGAACATAGGCTGGTTCATTTTCAAAATCAGCAATACCCTCGGCATTTTTTAACTTATTGGTATATTCCATAATTTTAAAAGATCTTTCCTGCGCTATTTTTTGTTGCTCTTCGGGCGTAGTATGTTTTACCTCTGAATCGAGCTCCATAATCACTTCTTCTTCTAGCATATGTCGAACAATTTCTTCTTTTTCCTCAATTTTAGTTGAGCTTTCAGAAGCATCAGAATTAGAAACACCAATATCCCAAGAAAACTCAGGTTGAACATCTTTTTCTTCTGAATTGGAAGTTATTTCATTTTCAAGAAATGTGATTTCTTCTACAAAATTTGTATCCTCGTTTACATCTAAAATAGCAGAAGGATTAATCTCTACAGCAGATTCAAAGAGATCAAAGGATTTTTTTTCACCAAAATTTTGTAAAATTGATTCTGCAGGAATAGTATTATCAGTTATTTGTTCCGATTTTAAAAAAGGTTCCTCTGAAAACGCATCTTTGGAATTTCCAGAACCTTCAACAGAACTAACGGGATTCGTCAAAAGACTTGTAATTTCTTTATTGTTTTCACCATGTAAATCTACAACTTTTCGTTCTGGCGCCTTTTCAAAGCCATTTAATGGTACATCTTTTAAACCAGCTGCAATCAAAGTTATACTGATTTTTTCACCCAATGAACTATCAAGTCCATGACCCCAAATTACATCTGCAGTAGCACCTGCAGCTTCTTGAATATAATCGGTGATTTCAGTAATTTCATCCATCATCACTTCTTTAGATCCATAGGTAATATTTAATAATACATACCGAGCTCCATCAATTTCATTGTCCATGAGTAAAGGAGATGAAAGAGCAGATGTAACAGCTTCAAGAGCACGATTTTCACCTTCAGCACTAGCGCTACCCATGATTGCGTGACCACTATTTCTTAAGACAGTATTAACATCATTAAAATCAACATTTATTACACCTGTTACAGAAATTACTTCAGCAATTCCTCTTGCCGCTACAGTTAAAATATCATCAGCATAGGAAAACGCATCTGTAAGAGACATATCTTTTCCAAATTCTCTCAAGCGTTCATTATTAATCACAAGAAGTGTGTCAACATTTTCACGCATTTTATTCAAACCTTCCTCTGCTTGAAGACGACGTTTTTTTCCTTCAAAATTAAATGGAATCGTTACAATGCCAACGGTTAAAATACCTAAATCCTTTGCTACTTTTGCAATTACTGGAGCTGCTCCAGTTCCTGTACCACCTCCCATACCAGCAGTCACAAATACCATTTTTGTATTCTTTGATAGTAATTCGCGAATTTCCTCAATATTTTCATTCGCTGCTGCCATTCCCACTTCCGGAAGCATACCAGCACCTCTACCATCTGTCAATTGTGCTCCTAATTGAATTTTATAAGGCACAGGAGAAATATCAAGCGCTTGTCGATCAGTATTACATACAATAAAGTCCACACCAACAATTCCTTGGTTAAACATATGATTTACTGCGTTACTTCCACCACCTCCAACACCAATAACTTTTATAATTGAGTTATAGTCTCTCGGTAAGTCAAATTCCATTTTTGGCATATCAAATTCCATAATATTATTTTAATAGTTAATTAATTTTCATCTGTAAAAAACTCTTTTGTTTTATTTAAAAACTTATCAAAAAAGGTACCTCTCCGCTCTCTATTAGAGTGCTTTGTGACTTCCTCTTTAATGGATGTGATGTCAACAGAATCTTTTATATTATCCAACTTTTTAAATCCTTGTAAAACCAGACCAATTCCAGTAGCGAACATTGGACTTTCTATATTTTCAATATCATTTGAATTAGCAAGATGCTCTGTTGGGTATCCAATTCGAGTATCCATTCCTGTCATATATTCAAAAAGTTGCGTTAAATGCTTTAATTGTGCACCGCCTCCAGTAACAACAATTCCGCCTATTAACTTTTTACTGTAGCCAGAATTTTTAATTTCATAATTCACCAACTCAATTATCTCTTCCATTCTAGCTTGAATGATATTTGACAAGTTTTTGAGAGTAATCTCTTTTGGTTCTCTCCCTCGTAATCCTGGAATGCATACTACTTCATTTTCTCTGTTTTCAGAAGCACTTGCACTGCCGTATTTAATTTTTAATGCTTCCGCGTGGCGAGGTAGAATTTGACAACCCTCTCTTATATCGTTTGTAATAATGTTCCCACCAAAAGGAATAACTGCAGTATGACGAATAATTCCATCCTGAAATATAGCAATATCAGTTGTTCCTCCGCCTATATCTACTAAAACTATTCCAGCTTCTTTTTCTTCATCACTTAAAACAGCATCTGCAGAAGCAATAGGTTCAAGAATAATATCACGCACATTCAAATTCGCTCTTTCAATGCACCTTTTAATGTTCATCACATTATTAATTTGCCCGGTAATAATATGAAAATTTGCTTCTAAACGAACACCAGCCATTCCAATAGGTTCTTTTATTTCCGGAGAGCCATCGACAATGTATTCTTGAGGAATAACATCAATAATTTCTTCTCCAGGAGGCATAACCATTTTATGCATATCGTCAACAAAGAAATCAATATCTTCCTGAGAAATCTCACTTGTATTATCCCTTTTTGTATACATTCCCCTGTGCTGAATACTTTTTATATGCTGTCCAGCTATTCCAACATAGACGTTTTTTATTGTCAAAGTTCCCTCTTTACATAATTGAGCAGCATTTACAGCAGCTGTTATAGACTGAACTGTTTTTTCAATATTTGCAACTACACCGTGCATTACTCCCATGGATTCACTTTTACCCATTGAAATAATTTCAATTTTATTATGTTCATTTTTACGACCAATAAAACAGGCAATTTTAGTTGTTCCTATGTCTAAGCCAACAATAACACGAGTATTACCTTGTCCGCTATCTTCTTTTTCTACAAACGATTTGTCCTTCATATTTTACACTTATTTCATCATATTTATCCCAACCTTCATAGGGCATTGCTTCTTCATAAAAAACCTTCAATCGATCAAACTTTTCTTTTATTTCTTGTTCTGAATATGCAGAACCAAAAATTATTTTTTGATCGCCGAGCAGCGGAATTAAAATGAAATCGCCATTTTTTTCCAAATACACTTGGCCAATAAGTTTTGACATTAATGTATCCTTACAAACATAACTTGAAATTCGATAGATTTCATCAATTTTTCTAATACTTTTCAATGAGTCGTTGTTGATAATTTCTGGCACTGATTTATGGGAAAACTTGTCCTTTATAAAGCCTGAAAATATAAGTACACGTGCAGTATGCAGATCAGATCGATTCATCATAAATCCATCGTCATCGATATAAAAACTTTGACCATAAGAATTGAAAATACGAGCAATCGGTTTTCTCAATTCAATTTTTAAAAACCATTTCTTTCCAATTTGTCGATAGGCCTTTACATTTTTCACCTCTGTCATTTGGGCAATAGCCTTTTCAATTTTATGTATATTAATAGCATTATTCTGCTGGCCATCAAAAACCAACCTGAGAAATTTTAAACGATCCCACAATTCTTTTTCTGTTAGAAATGTATTTTCACCTTCAACATGAATCGAAATTTCAGGATTTAAAATTTTTTTATTTTTTTCTTGCTGATTTGAAAAAACAAAAACAGTAATTACACCAGCTCCAAGAAATATCCATAAAAGAATTTTCAACCATTTTTTCATTCTGCAGTAGTTAAATTTGAAGATAATATTTCCTTTAAGGGAGCAACTATTTTATCAATGTCACCTGCTCCAATGGTCAGTACAATTCCTTTATCAAATTGATTAAAATATTGTAAGGCTTCAGAAGGCGACAATAAATATTTCTTTGGTAATTCCACTTTAGAATACAGCCAAGCGCTTGAAATACCATAAATTGGTTCTTCTCTTGCTGGATAAATTGGCAATAAGATTAATTCATCTAATTTTGATAATTCTGCAGCAAATTCTATAGCAAAATCTCTCGTTCTAGAAAATAAGTGCGGCTGAAAAATTCCTGTAATTTTTTTATTGGGGTACAAATTTCGTACAGATTCAATTAAAACCTTTAATTCATTTGGATGATGCGCATAATCATCGATAAAAACCAAGTCCTCTGTCCGAATTTGATAATCAAATCGTCTTTTCACTCCTGTAAAACTTGAAAGTCCATTTCGAATTTCCAATTCACTCATTCCCAAACAATCTAAAAGTGCAATGCAAGCAAGTGCATTCTCTGCATTATGAGAGCCTGGAATTCCCAACTTAACATTTTGCCAAAAATTTGTTTTTAAACGTACATCCGAAAAAATAAAGCCATCTCGAAAAACTAAATTTTTCATGCTATAATCTGCCGTTTCAGAATGTATGGCATAGGATACTTTTTTGGCTAATGTTGGAAGATTTAAGCCCTCCTTTTCAATCAAAAAGCCACGTGGCTCAATTTTCATAGCATATTGTCGGAAACCTTCATTAAATTGTTCTATACTCCCATAAATATCTAAATGGTCAGGATCTACACCCGTTACAATACTTGAAAAAGGCGATAGCTTTAAAAAGGACCGATCAAACTCATCCGCTTCAACAACTGTCCAATCGCTTGTCTCAGAAAGCACTAAATTTGAATTAAAATTAGTAGCAATTCCGCCTAAAAATGCATTGCATTTCCATGAAGAGTGATCTAAAATATGAGCAAGCATAGAGCTAGTTGTTGTTTTTCCATGCGTTCCAGCGACACATAATCCTTTTGATTGTCGTGTTAAAATTCCTAGTACTTCCGCACGTTTATAAACAGTAAACTCATTACTAATAAAATAGAAAAGTTCCTTCATGTCCTCCGGAATTGCTGGAGTGAATACCACAAATGTTGTCGTCTTATTTTTAAATTCATTTGGGATTTGTTCACCTAAATCTTCATAATGAATCAAACATCCTTCTGCCTCTAATTTATTTGTTAAATCGCTAGCGCTTTTATCATAACCAGCGACTTTAAATCCTAAATTATTAAAATACCTTGCAAGAGCTGACATTCCAATTCCACCAATACCTATGAAGTAGACATTTTTAAAATCACTAAATAGATTTTTATTTTGTTCCATTTTCTATTAAACTATTTTCGAATGCATCTACAATATCAGCAGTAGCATTTAATTTTTGTATTTTTTTTATCTCAAGAGAAAGAAGCTCACATTTTTCTTTTTGCTTCAATAAATCCAATGCAATCTTGAATAATAAATCAGGTGCTTCAGAATCAGTAATTAGAACTGCAGCTTTTTTTGCAACTAATGCATTAGCATTTTTTGTTTGATGGTCTTCTGCAACATTTGGAGAAGGCACAAGAATTAATGGTTTTCCTACGATACATAATTCAGAAACTGAAATGGCACCAGCACGCGAAATAATTAAATCGGCAGCAGAATAAGCCAAGTCCATTCGTTCAATAAATTGATACAAACAAATATTCTTTAATTCTTTTTCCTTTAAATCAATAAGAAGTTGAGAATGGTATAATTTACCACACTGCCATATAATCTGTACTCCTGAATTCATTATTTCTTCAAGATTTTTTTGAACAGAAATATTAAGGGTTTTAGCACCTAAGCTTCCTCCCATAACCAATATTGTAGGTTTTTCAGGGTCTAAGCCAAAAAAAGAACATGCCACAGCTTGGGATTTCAAATTAGCAGAAAATTCTTTTCGAATTGGATTTCCAGTTAATACTACTTTAGAATTTGGAAAAAATCGTTCCATTCCCTCGTAAGCGGTACAAATACAAGCAGCTTTTTTGGCTAAAATTTTATTTGTTTTTCCAGGAAACGAATTTTGTTCTTGAATTACCGTGGGCATTCTCAAAAAATTTGCCATCATCAATGTTGGACCACTTGAATAACCTCCAACACCAATAACAATTTGGGGCTTAAAATCGATAAGAATTTTTCGAGCTTTTAATAAACTTTCAATAATTTTAAATGGAAGTAGGAGATTTGAAAAGGAAAATTTTCGTTGAAGACCAGCTATTTTCAAACCCACGATATCGTAGCCCGCTTGAGGAACTTTTTCCATCTCCATTTTCCCTATGGCACCGACAAAAAGAATTGAAGCGCTTGGATTGCGTTTTTTAATTTCATCTGCAATTGCAATCGCCGGAAAGATATGTCCTCCTGTTCCACCACCTGATATAATTGCACGTTCAATCAACATAAATACACTTCTTTAAGAAACAAAAACACCCTCTTCTTCCTTTTTCCCCTTTTGTATTTGATTGGAAAAAGATTGGATTACTCCAATTGAAATACAAGCCATAATTAATGCTGAACCACCCATAGCAAGAAAAGGCATATTTTGACCTGTAACAGGAAAAACTCCAGTACAAACTAACATATTAATACTTGCCTGTGTTAGTAAATGAACCCCGATTCCCATAGAGGCGTAAGTTTGGAATAAATCATCTGTTTTCAATGAAATACGAATAATTCGAAACAATAAAATAAGGTAAAGCAAGACAAGAAAAAAAGAAGAAAACAAGCCAAATTCTTCTACAAAACTTGCATAATAAAAATCCGCATAAGCTTCTGGCAAATATTCTTTTAATTTACCATCACCAACACCTTGTCCAAACAAAGAACCATTGTGAATAGCCAATTGGGCGTTATTTGCTTGCGCATTGGCAATGTTACCCATATCATTTTCAACACGTTGATTAAATCTGCTTACCCAAGTATCATAGCGAGGTAAAAGATTAAGCTGAGGAACAGTTACATGAATACCAATTACAAGCGCAACTAATCCAATTCCACCTGCAGCTAATGTTGTAAGTTTTAAAAAAGGAACTCTTCCAATAAACAGCATTGCCATTGAAAGTAAAAAGAGCATGGCGGCGGTTGAGAAATTATCTTTTATAATAAGTCCACAAATTAATAATATTGGAATCATTAAGGGAACAATTCCTTTTTCCCAATCATTCAATAATTCCTTTTTTCGGACAAGTAAACGAGAAATATATAGAATCAAGGCAAGCTTTGCAAAGTCAGACGATTGAAACGTTAAGCCAATAAATGGAATACGGATCCAACGGCCTGCGTCATTTACTTTTGCACCAAAAAAAATGGTAAAAAGCAGCAAAGCAAGTGCAATATAATAGGCAAATTTTGAAAGTTGATAGATGTATTTTGAGTCGACTCTATGAATAAAAAACATAGAGGCAAATCCCAATAAAACATAGATAAAATGCTTGAAAAGATATTGAAAAGGTGTTCCTCCCTCAATTTTTACAAGTATAGGCACAAAACTATACACTGTTACCAAAGAGAAAGCCATCATTAAAATCGTAATAATCCATATTACAGGATCACCTTTAAGGTATTTTAAATACGATCTTAAATTGGGGTTAATATCTTTTATTTCCATTTTAGTGATGAATCAATAAATTTTCAATTACAACTTTCTAACCGCTTGCTTAAATTGATTTCCTCGATCTTCATAGTTTTCAAATAAATCAAAACTTGCGCAAGCTGGAGAAAGTAAAACTGTTTCATTTTTTTTCGCTAAACGATAAGCATAAGCAACTGCCTCTGTTGCAGATCCAACTTCGACAATCGTTTCTACAAGGTGACCAAAAGCCTTGATGATTTTTTGATTGTCAATACCAAGACAAATAATTGCTTTCACCTTGTCCTTTACCAAGTTACTTAATTCGGAATAATCATTTCCTTTGTCTACTCCACCCATAACCCAAACCACTGGATTTTCCATTGTTTCCAATGCATACCAAGTTGAATTTATATTTGTGGCTTTGGAGTCGTTTATAAATTCAATTCCATTGACTTTCGCCACAAATTCTAGGCGGTGCTCAACATTTTCGAAGTCCTCAAGACTTTCACGCACGATACTCTTGCGAATTTCAACAAGGCGTCCAGCAATCCCTGCTGCTAACGAGTTTTGGGTATTGTGCTTACCCTTCAAAGCTAATTCGTGAATTGACATAGTTAATTGGTCTTTTATATTGATTATTAGTTGATTATTTACAGCGTAAGCACCTACTTTTATTTCTTCTTTCAATGAAAAAGGTGCAAGATTCATTGATAGCTTTCTTTTTGATAATTCTTCTCTAATTATTGGATCATCATAATTGTAGATAAACCAATCCTCATGATTTTGATTATTGAGAATTCTAAATTTTGAATCCACATATTTTTGCATTTGATTTTCGTAGCGATCCAGATGATCTGGTGTAATATTTGTAAGTATTCCAATATCAGCTTTGAAATCAAACATGTCATCCAATTGAAAAGAACTCAATTCAAGCACGTACCAATCATGGTCACCTTCTGCCACTTGTTTCGCAAAACTTTTTCCAACATTTCCTGCTAAGCCAACATCCCAGCCTGCTTTCTTCAAAATATGATGGGTAAGCATTGTTGTAGTTGTTTTTCCGTTACTTCCTGTAACACAAATAGATTTTCCTCTGGTGTAGTAGCCAGCGAATTCTATCTCAGAAATTATCTTGACTTGCTTATTTCGAAGAGCGCGCATTAAGTCGGTTGTTTCAGGAATTCCCGGAGACTTAACAATGAGCTCAGCTTGAAAGATACGATCTGTAGAATGCGTATTTTCCTCCCATTCAATTTGATTGTTGTCTAACTCTTTTTTATAATCTGCTTTGATTTTCCCTGCGTCAGAAACAAAAACATTCCATTCTTGTTTTTTAGCAAGAAGAGCTGCACCAACGCCACTTTCGCCAGCGCCCAAAATAACAATATGTTTATTTTTACCCTCCACAGTTTAGCGTAATTTCAATGTTACAATCGTTATAACAGCCAATAAAACAGCAATAATCCAAAAACGCGCAACTATTTTTGCCTCATGAATTCCTTTCTTTTGATAATGATGATGCAAGGGCGCCATCAAGAAAATTCTCCTGCCTTCACCGAACTGTTTCTTTGTGAATTTGAAATAACCAACTTGCAGTATTACCGATAGATTTTCAATTAGAAAGATGCCACACAAAACTGGTATAAGTAATTCCTTTCGTATTGAAATCGCAAAGACAGCAATAATTCCTCCTAATGCTAGACTTCCTGTATCTCCCATAAAAACTTGGGCAGGATAGGAATTATACCATAAAAATCCAATACATGCACCCACAAAAGCGGATATAAAAACCACTAATTCTTCAGCATTTGGAATGTACATGACATTCAGATAATCCGCAAACTTATAATTAGAGCTAACGTAAGCCAATACTGCTAATGCAATTCCAATAATTGCAGAAGAACCAGTTGCTAAACCATCTAAACCATCCGTCATATTTGCACCATTGGAAACAGCAATTACAATAAAAATGACAATGGGAATAAATAGTAGCCAGCCATAAGATTTATGAGAATCGCCAATCAACCAATTGTAATTAAACTCATTCCCCTTCATAAAAGGAATTGTGGTTGTCATATCATCCGTTTTTATCCATTTATAATTCTCCCCATCATTTTGAATATGTTTATGAGTAACAAAAGATTCATCCATTTTTAAGCGATAATTCAAAGGAACTCTTTTATGAACAACCACCTCATCAGAAAAATAAAGGATACAACCTACTATTAAACCAACTCCTATTTGTCCTATAATTTTAAAACGACCTTTTAAACCCTCCTTATTTTTCTTAAAAACCTTAATGTAATCGTCTAAAAATCCAATCAACCCAAGCCAAATGATTGAAATAATCATTGTAATAACATATACATTTTGGAGCTTAGCAAATAACAAGGTTGGTGTTAAAATTGCTGCAAGAATTATGATTCCACCCATTGTTGGCGTTCCTGATTTTTCAAGTTGCCCTGATAATCCTAAATCACGAACCGTTTCACCGATTTGCTGATTACGCAATTTATTGATTATGCGTTTACCGAAATGAATCGACACAAAAAGAGACATAAGCAAGGCCATTGCAGCACGAAAAGAGATGTAATTGAATAAACCTGCACCTGGAAAATTGAACTTATCGAGGTAATCAAAAATATAGTATAGCATTACTTATTTAATTCGTTAAACATATTTTCTGTAATTTTCAAATCATCAAAATCATGACGAACACCCATAATTTCTTGGTATTTTTCATGGCCTTTTCCTGCAATCAAAATAATATCACCTGTATTTGCTAATAAAATTGCAGTCTTAATTGCTTGCTTTCTATCTTGAATTGTTATTGCTTTTTGCTTTTCAATATCATCTAAACCCGCTTCCATTTCTAATAAAATACTTTCAGGGTTCTCCGTTCTTGGATTATCAGATGTCAGTAGAACATTAGTGCTTTTATCGCAGGCAATTTTTGCCATTAGCGGTCTTTTTGACTTATCACGATCTCCTCCGCACCCAATTACTGTTATTACTTTAGAAGCTCCTTTACGAATATCATTAATTGTTTTTAGCACATTTTCTAATGCATCAGGCGTATGAGCATAATCAATAATTGCTGTAATTCCTTTAGAACTTTGAACGTATTGAAATCTTCCCTCAACTGATTCAAGAAGGCTCATTGTTCGCAAAACTTCAAGTTCATCTTCCTCGAGCAAAAGTGATACGCCATAAACTGCTAATAAATTATATGCATTAAATTCACCAACAAGTCGAGAATAAACTTCCTTTCCATTAATTTTTATCACCAATCCAGTAAACTCATTCTCTATTACTTTTCCTTTAAAATCTGCTGGTGTTTTTAGAGCAAAAGTATGTTTTGAAGCAAGTGTATTTTGGAGCATTATCATCCCATTTTTATCGTCAGTATTGACAAGCGCAAAAGAGGTAGCAGGTAATAAATCAAAAAAAGTTTTTTTCACACGGATATATTCTGAAAAAGTTTTGTGGTAATCCAAATGATCATGAGTAATATTTGTAAATACAGCACCAGAAAAATTTAATCCTGAAATTCTATTTTGATGAATTGCGTGTGAACTAACTTCCATAAAACAATGCGTGCAATTCTCAGTCACCATTTGAGCAAGCAAACGATTTAAACTTACAGGATCGGGAGTTGTATGTGTCGCAACAATATTAGTAGAACCAATTTTATTTACAACCGTTGAAATTAAACCGCATTTATATCCTAAATCTGAAAAAAGTTTATAAAGAAGAGTTGTGCATGTTGTTTTACCATTCGTTCCTGTTACACCAATAAGTTTTAATTTCTTTGAAGGATTCTCAAAAAAGTTACAAGACATTGATGCCAATAAAGCTGAGGAATCGCTTGTTTTTATAATTGTTGAATCAGATAAATCTGGAATATTGTTTTGTACAACAAAAATTCTACAGCCTTTATCGTATGCTTGCTGAACAAATAAATGTCCGTCAGTAGCACTTCCTTTAATTGCAAAGAAAACAGAGGAAGAATTAGCCTCACGAGAATCAAAAATCAAAGACCCAACTAGATGTTCCAAAGAACCTACAACCGACTCAGTTTTAATATTCAATAATATGTCAGACAACATCATCATTGTAATTCTATTTTTATTAATTGACCTTTTGTTGGCAGTATTCCCGGATTCAAAGATTGTTTAGTTACACGCCCGCAACCAGCTAATTTTACAATCAAGCCCCTACTTTCAAGAAGAAAGACAGCATCCTTAGCTGTTAGTCCAAGAACATTTGGAATTTTATCTTTAAGAATTATTTTTTTTGAGAGTTGAACAGAACCTTTTAGAGTATCGGCAGATAACCATTCGCCATGGTAATTTAATTTATAACGAATATGCAATTGATCTAATACAGCTATTATATCTCGTTTATTTCCTTTCTTAACAAGTGGCAAAACATTCTTTTTCTTCGCATTTTGATTGATTGCCTTGTGATAAGAAAGTGTTGATGCATAAATTTTGTTGGCAATTTCTGCAAAAACAGTTCCTGAAACCCTCGCGCCATAAATTTCCTTCTTAGGATTTGAAATTACTACGATACAAGAATAGATTGGTTTATCAGCCGGGAAATATCCTACAAATGAAGCTTGGTATGCACTATTTCTTTGATCGTTGTATAATTTATTTTCGCCAATTAATTTTGCTGTTCCTGTTTTTCCAGCAATTTTAAAAAGAGAGCTTTTTAAATCAGACCCAGTACCATCTGTCATGACACCTTTTAGACAAGATTGAAGAATTTTAATTGTATTTTTAGAACAAATTTCTTCACGAAGAACAACGGGATTAAAATTCTTTACAACCTTACCATATCGCTCAATTCTTTCCACAAAAAGTGGGCGTAGCAATTTTCCTTCATTGGCTACTGCATTATAGAATGCCAAAGTTTGAAGTGGCGTTTGTTGTAATTCGTAACCAATTGCCATCATAGGAATAGAAAGTGCCGACCAACCCGGAGTTCCGATTTTTGGGATAACTGGAAATGCTTCTCCTTTAATCGCAACACCCAACGGCTGTGTTAAACCAAATTGCTTTAAGCGCGCTAAAAACTTTTCTGGATCGTTGTGATAAGTACGGTAAATAAGTTGTGCAATAACATTGGATGATTTTTCAAATGCTTTTTGAATTGTAATGGTGCCATATCCAATACCGTGATTTGAATCCTCCAAACGTTTTCCGGGAAAAGAATATGAGCCAACAGCAGAAACCTTATCTGTAATTTTGAATTTTCCATCCTCTAGACCGGCCATGATAGAAGCTAACTTAAAAGTTGAACCTGGTACCTCATGAAAACCAACAGCATAATTGTAAGACTCAGTATATGATTTGTTATCATTGTTTGTAAGGTTTGCAATAGCACGAATAAAACCTGTTTTTACCTCCATCACTATTACACTTCCATGTTCAGCATCCATATCCCTTAATTGTCTTTCTAATTCAGAATGAGCTACTTCTTGGATTTCTTTATCAATAGAGGTGATTACATTTGCTCCCTCAACTGACTCTCTTGTAATTTGTCCCGTTTTTTTCCACCCTGTCGAAAATTTCTGTTCTAGTTCTGCGCCGTCCTCGCCTCTTAAGTATTCGTAAAATGCCCCCTCAATTCCAACTCGCTTTTCTACTCCTCTATCCATGGAGTAATAACCAAGAGTTCTTCTCAATAAATTTCCATTAGGAAGTTCACGCTCAATAAGCGCATCTGTATCAATTAAGCCACCCTTCATTCGTCCTATTTTGAAGATTGGTAATTTCCTTAGTCGTTTTCGCTCGTCGTTTGTGACTTTTTTCCTTATTAGCAAATAGCGTGATTTATTGGCACGTGCTTTTTGAATTGAATTAATGTATTCACGGGCTGATTTATCAGGATACATTTTGTGAAGACCTTCTGCTAAATCTGATAATTCATCATCAAAAACTTTTTGGTCAATAACAGTTGGATCCATGTGAATATCAAAATAGGTAACTGACGTAACTAGCGGATTCTTATTACGGTCTAAAATCTCCCCCATTCTAGGAATTCGATTTACTGTTCGAACAGGTATTTTTAAATCTGAGGAATCAAAAAAAGTTGAACGACCTTCTAATTGTAAAGAAATAGTATTGTAGAGCACTGTTATCATAATAATAACAAAACCAAAATAGATGGCATAAGCCCTGTAATAAAGAAAGTTTTTCTCTTTACTCATCTTTTTTCTTTTTCAAACGAATTACTTTTGTCGCATTTTTAGTCTCTTTCAATTCTCTCTTTTCTAGTCTTTCTACTAATTTGTAGCGTCTTGTAACAGTTTCTAATTTTGATTTTACCTCTATGTATTCGGCAGCATTTTGATCGTATTCCCTCTGGGCATTATCAATGTCAACCGAAATTTGTTTTCCATAATATCCTTTTGCTATAATAAGTAGAAGCAATGCAATCAAAAAAAAGATATAATTCAAATTATTTAACACGAATTCCTTGGTTAAAAAATCTCCATTCAATATTTGAGAAAATGCACTAGCTTTCCCTGAACGCTTTTTAGTTTCGTTCTCACTTGAAGGTGCTTGCTTATTTGTATTTTTATCCTCAGTCATTCTTCACAGCAATTCTTAATTTTGCGCTTCTTGCGCGACTATTTAATCTAATTTCATCCTCGCTGGGTACAAGCGGATGTTTTATAAGCTCATTAAATGGTTTTAATATATTTCCAAAGAAATCTTTCTGAATTTCACCCTCAAAAGAGCCGCGTTTCATAAAATTTTTCACCAAGCGATCTTCCAAAGAATGGTATGATATCACTACTAATCTTCCTCCTGGCTTCAATAATTCACTTGATTGTAAAAGAAGTTGTTTTAATGCATCTAATTCTTGGTTGACTTCTATTCTAATTGCCTGAAAAACCTGCGCATAAAATTTATGGTCTTTAAATTTTGGGGCAAATGGCTTTAAAACGGCCATTAATTCAAAAGTTGTTTTAATCGATTTTGAGGCACGTTGCCGGACAATTTCACTTGCTAAAGCACGAGAATTAGCTAATTCGCCGTAATATCGAAAAATTGAAATAAGTTTATCTTCATTATCTAGGTTCACAACTTCAAATGCAGAACGCTCTGAATTTTGGTTCATTCGCATATCTAAAGGCGCATCTTCACGAATTGAAAATCCTCGTTCTGGTATATCAAATTGATGCGAAGACACCCCCAAATCTGCCAATAAGCCATCTATAGCATCAAATTTATGAGCTCTCAAATGATTTGATAAATAAATAAAATTTGAAGGAACAAAATAAAAATTTGGGGCTTGCCAAGTGTTTTCTTTTGCTGCAGCATCTTGATCGAAAACAATTAATTTACCCTGCTCATTAATTTGCTTGAAGATTTCTTTTGCATGACCGCCGCCACCGAAAGTGACATCCACATAAACACCTTCTGGCTTAATGTCTAAACCCTGAATGCATTCCTGCAACAAAACTGGTATGTGATACGCTATCTTTTTATCCATTATCCAAATCGCCCATTACATCATCCGCCAAATCAGCGAAGTCTGCCATGTTCCCTTCAATCAAATTGAAGTATTTGGATTTATCCCAGATTTCAATACGGTCATTGTATGCAATGAGCATTACCTCTTGCAGCAATCCTACACGCTCCACAAGCGCAGTAGGAATCAATACCCGGCCAGCATTATCCAATGCTATCTGTTTTGCTCCTTGATGAAACAAACGATAAAACATTCGATTTTTCGGCTTAAACAAGTTCATTTTTGAAAGTCGAGCACTTACCTTTTCCCATTCGGGAAGCGGATAAAGCGTCAAGCAGTCCTCAAAACCTTTGTTTAACATAAAATCACGTTGAGACGCAGGGGGAAGCTGCTTCCGTAAACCGGAAGGAAATAGAAATCGACCTTTTTCGTCCAATTTCACCTCGAATTCTCCAACTAAACCTGCCATAGCGTTATAATGGGTAAAAATAATGGAATTTTACCACTTTTTACCACTTAACTTTTAATTGTTCATAACTTTTAACGTTTATATCCGAAAAAGGTTGCGATATAAAGTTTAATATTTTTTTAATCTCTTTAAAAACAATAGATTTAAGATTTGTGGGAATATGTGGTAAACTTTTTAACAATTAATGTCAATAAGTAAAGAAGTTAAAATTTTAGCTTTTTTAATGCCTACTTTTGCGCCATGTCAAAAAATTTAAAAAGCTGGGTTCTTCTTCTAATTCTTGCTTGTATTTGGGGGAGTTCTTTTATGCTGATGAAGAAAGGGATGTTTACTGAAGGTGGCGAAAAAATATTCAGCGCGCTACAAGTGGGAAATTTAAGAATGTTAATTGCATCTTCGATTCTGCTTCCTCTATCACTTTACAATTTAAAAAAAATAAAAAATAAAAAACAGCTTCTTTATTTATGTATTGTTGGCTTTTGCGGGAATTTTTTTCCTGCATTTTTATTTACCTATGCAGAAACTGAAGTCTCATCTGGTTTTGCAGGGATGCTTAATAGCTTTACTCCAATCTTTACGCTAGTACTTGGCTTTGTTCTGTTTTCTAATCGCATGACAAAATTTCAAGTTGTGGGAACGATAATTGGAACTATCGGTATTTATTTTTTAATTACTACAGGAAAAAATGTCTCATTTAAAGGAGACTGGAGTCATATTTTTGCGATTATTCTAGCAACTTTTTTATACGGCCTAAGCTTGAATACAATTAAATATAAATTGCAGGACTTATCAGCTGCAGAAATAACTTCCTTGGGCTTTCTACTTGTTTTTTTACCCTCTCTTTTTGGTTTCTTTTTTCTAAATACAGCCACTGTTTTTTTAGAAAGCTCAGAAGCAATGAATGGCTTTTATGCTATTGCAATTCTTGCAATTGTAGGAACGGCACTTGCAGTTTTTCTTTTTAATGGTATTATTCGAGTTTCTTCAGCTCTGTTTGCAAGTGGAGTAACTTATTTTATTCCAATTGTAGCAGTAATAATTGGTTTTTATTATGGTGAAACGATCTCAAATTGGCAGATTTTAGCAATGTTCATTATTCTAATCGGTGTTGTTTTAGCTAATTATGGAGCAAAACTATTTTCTAGAAGCAAGAAAACATAAAAAAGTTTGTTGTAAAAGAATAAAATTGTATCTTTGCAATCCTAATTTTAGGGACTAATAAATAAAAATAAGCTATTATGTACGCAATTGTAGAGATAGCAGGGCAGCAGTTTAAAGTGCAAAAAGACCAAAAGGTTTATGTACATCGATTAGCAGCAGAAGTTGGTTCAAAACTTACATTTGACCGCATTTTGTTGATTGATAACGATGGACAAATCAACGTTGGCGCCCCGGCTATAGAAGGTGCGAAAATCACCGCAGAAGTAAATGATCACGTGAAAGGTGACAAAGTAATCGTTTTCAAAAAGAAACGAAGAAAAGGATACAAAAAACGAAATGGTCACCGTCAACAATTTACATCTATTACAATTAAAACAATAAAAGCATAAATTAACCTTCCCTATTTTTAGGAAAAAAATAAAAAACAATGGCACATAAAAAAGGAGCTGGTAGTTCAAAAAACGGAAGAGAATCTCATAGCAAACGTCTTGGCGTAAAAATCTTTGGGGGGCAAGCTGCAATTGCAGGAAATATTATTGTTCGTCAACGAGGAACACATCATCACCCCGGATCCAACGTAGGAATAGGTAAAGATCACACTCTATTTGCTCTTACTGATGGACTTGTAGAATTTCGCAAGAAGAAAGACAATCGATCTTTTGTTTCAATTGTTCCATTAGAGACAGCACAAGCATAAAATAAAATCGAATAAAATTTGAAAGGTCGCAATCATTGATTAGCGGCCTTTTTTAATGCCAATAACTTCTTCTGAAACAAATAAATTTGAACTATTTAAGTTCATAATGCTTAACTTTACTTCAAAATTAAATACCCATAATGCTAGAACTAACTCGTTTGAAATGTTACTTGCTTTCACTATTAAGTGGAGTCTTAATGATTCTCTGCTTCCCTTTTTCTGGAAGCTTAACAATATTAGTTTTCATTTCATGGGTGCCTCTTTTACTTGTAGAAGATTTTATACAAGTTGAAAAAAAGAAATCAGCTCTTGTTTTTTTATTTGCTTTCATCACGTTTTTAATTTACAATATCGGAACGACATGGTGGGTTTGCAATGCTAGTTTTAATGGAGGAGTCGCAGCTATAATTGCTAATTCGTTCTTGATGTCCATTACGTTCCAAGCATTTCATTTTGCAAAAAAACATATCGGCAGAAAACAGGGTTATCTTTCCTTAATCTTTCTTTGGATTGGATTTGAATACCTCCATTTTAATTGGGATATTTCATGGCCTTGGCTGGCATTAGGGAATGTTTTTTCAGTTCGAACTGGCTGGATACAATGGTATGAATTTACTGGAGTTCATGGTGGTACTATTTGGGTTTTAATTCTAAATGTTTTAATATTTAGATGTCTAAAGCAGTACTTGAATAACGGCAAGAAATTTCTTCCACTAACGAAACAATTTATTGTGATTGGATTTATATTACTAATACCAATAATAAGTTCATTCCTTATCAGATTTAGTGGTGGCCCTGTAGGTCAAGATGGTACAGATTATAAAGTTGTAATTGTTCAACCAAATATAGATCCATACAACGAGAAATTTGCTCTCAATTCAAGTGTAGAGACTCAACTAAGTAAGTTTTTTCAATTAGCAGAGAAAAAATACGCAAGTGATGTAGACTTACTCCTCGGACCAGAAACTGCAATAAGCACTGGATTTGTAGAGTCAAATATAGAGAATGAACCGTTTTTTAAGTACCTCTCTTTAAAAGGAAACAAATGGAAAAACACAGATTTTTTAATTGGGGCTTCTACCTTCGGTCTTTTTAAAACTAAGAAATCAAATGCTTCATTTCCTTTGCCAAACGGTGGGTTTTACGAAAACTACAATTCTTCTCTGCTTTTGACCTCAGACAAGAAAATTGACTTTATTCATAAATCAAAGTTAGTTCCGGGAGCAGAAATAATTCCTTTTTCATCTTACCTTCCCTTTTTAGAAAAACTTGCATTAAGCAATGGCGGGACATCAGGAACTTTAGGAGTTGAAGATTCCCCAAAGATTTTTAAAACACAAAAAACAAGTATCGCTCCTGTTATCTGCTACGAATCAATTTATGGTGAATTTTCAGCAAGCCAAGTAAGAAAGGGTGCAGAACTTTTGTGTGTATTGACAAATGATGGTTGGTGGGGAGATACTCCCGGTTATAAACAGCACTTTAGTTTTTCACGACTAAGAGCTATCGAAACAAGACGTTGGGTTATACGCTCAGCAAATACAGGAACTAGTGGAATAATTAATGAGTATGGAGATGTCATAGCAGTGACACCCTATTGGAAACCAGCTGTTCTCTCAGCTACGGTTCCGCTTTTAAAAACTCAAACCATTTTTAGTCAACAAGGCGATTATATTGGACGGAGTTTTTCTTTTGTGGCTGTACTAATTATTCTCTTTGCATTTTCAAAAAAGCTCAAGAATAAATTATCGAAATAATTTTATAGAACTCGATTTTATTTTCTTAAGAAATTTTAACCTTGTCTAACATTGTCCTAACAATTGCTTTTAAATCAAATGTATGTTTCCAATTCCAATCATTTTGAGCATGCGTTTCGTCAATGGAATTAGGCCAGCTGTCAGCAATTGCTTGACGAAAATCCGGTTCGTAATTGATTTTAAAATTTGGTAATTCTTTTCGGATTTCTTCAGCAAGTTCTTTTGGTGTAAAACTAATGCCTCCTAAATTATAACTCGAGCGGATTTTAACTTTTTCATTAGGCGCATCCATTAAATCAATTGTTGCCTTAATTGCATCATCCATAAACATCATAGGAAGTGCCGTATTTTCACTAAGAAAACAAGTGAATGGAACTCCCTCTTTTGCTTTGTAAAATATATCTACTGCATAATCTGTCGTGCCTCCACCCGGTAAACTTTTATATGAGATTAATCCTGGATAACGAAGACTTCGGACATCTACATTAAATCTATTGAAATAATATTCACACCAACGCTCACCTGCTTGCTTTGAAATTCCGTAGACTGTTGATGGTTCCATTACTGTATATTGTGGGGTATTGTCCAATGGAGTTGTCGGTCCAAATACTGCAATTGAACTTGGCCAAAAGATTTTCTTTACGTATCCTTCTTTTGCTAAATCTAAAATCGTAAACAATCCTTCCATATTTAGTCTCCAAGCGAAATCTGGTTTTCGTTCTGCAGTAGCAGAAAGTAGCGCAGCAAGTAAATAAACTTCCTGAATTGAATTTGATATAATGAACTCACGAATATCCTCGCGGTCTATAATATCCATTTTTTTGTACGGACCATTTGCTATAAGCGCAGGACATTCATCCTTAATATCAGTTGCAAATACATCAGCCATTCCATATTTTTTGCGCAATTCAATTACTAATTCTATCCCAATTTGACCGCAAGCGCCAATAACAATAATTTTAGGCATATATTTATATCTCTTGGTGCAAATTTAACTTTCTGAATTCATTTTTAGAACTAAAAAATAAAAATTATCGCCCCGAATACAAAAAGCTTATTTAGATGACTTATTTTAGTGAATTGATTTAACTAAATTTGTAGTAACTAGGATTAAATAATTGAATAGTAATTATAGCACGAAGAATAATTCAACTAGCACTTTAAAACTAAATACAATGCCTTTTTACCATAAGCTTGGAAAAATACCACCAAAAAGACACACTGTTTTTAAAAATTCAGAAGGTGGAATTTACCACGAACAATTATTTGGAACGATCGGATTTGATGGAATGTCATCTTTACTCTACCATATTCAGCCACCTACAGCTGTAATAAAAATCGTTCAGCAAAAATCTGTGGCGCCAGAGATTGGTTTGGATAAAAATATGCAGATGCGAAGTCTACAAGGATTTAATGTTGAAGCAAAAGATGATTATTTAGAAAGTAGAACTCCGATGCTAGTAAATTCTGATGTTTACATAGAATTAGCAGCTCCTAAAAAATCGATGACAGCTTATTTCTATAAGAATGCTGATGCCGACGAGGTTATTTTTATTCACAAAGGAAGCGGAAAATTAAAAACGCAATTGGGAAATATAGATTTTTCATACGGTGATTATTTGCTAATTCCTCGAGGAATGATTTATCAGATGCATTTCGAAAATGAAGAAAATCGGCTGTTGATTATTCAATCTTTTCATCCTGTTTACACTCCAAAAAGATACCGTAATTGGTTTGGACAATTATTGGAACATTCTCCCTATTGCGAGAGAGATATTCGCGCACCCCATGAACTTGAAACACACAATGAAAATGGTGAGTTTTTAATAAAAATTAAGAAAGAAGACACGATGTACGATTATGTGTACGCGCACCATCCTTTTAATGTTGTAGGTTGGGACGGATACAATTTTCCGTATGCATTTTCAATTCATAATTTTGAGCCGATTACTGGACGCGTGCATCAACCGCCGCCGGTACATCAAACTTTTGAAACACAGGCTTTTGCAATTTGCTCATTTGTACCAAGAATGTATGATTACCACCCAGATGCCATTCCTTCACCTTACAATCACAGTAATATTGATTCGGATGAAGTGTTGTATTATGTTGATGGCGATTTTATGAGTAGAAATCACGTGGATAAAGGGCAAATAACACTACACCCTTCTGGAATTCCACATGGTCCCCATCCTGGAGCGTATGAAAGAAGCATTGGACAAAAGGAAACAAAAGAGCTTGCTGTTATGATTGATACTTTTAAACCCTTAAAATTAACAAAGCAAGCTTTAGGTATAGAAATGTCAGATTATATGAATTCTTGGGTACATTAATTAAAACAATAGATGAATAAAGAAATAAAAAATATTGAATACGGTTTAGAAAAAATATTCGAGGGAGCGCAAGATTTTTTGCCTTTACTCGGAACAGATTACGTAGAATTTTACGTTGGAAATGCAAAACAAGCAGCGCACTTTTATAAAACAGCTTTTGGATTTCAATCTCATGCATATGCAGGATTAGAAACTGGAATGAAAGACCGTGTTTCGTATGTTTTAAAGCAAGATAAAATTCGCTTGGTTTTAACAACAGCTTTAAAAAGTGAATCTCCAATTGGGGAACATGTAAAAAAACATGGTGATGGCGTTAAAATAATTGCCCTTTGGGTTGAAGACGCCAGAAGCGCTTATGAAGAAACGATGAAACGAGGGGCTAAATCATACCAAGAACCACTTGTTACAAATGATGCAAATGGCGAAGTTGTGAGTGCAGGAATTTTTACTTACGGAGAAACTGTTCATCTTTTTATTGAGCGAAAAAATTACAGGGGAGAATTTTTACCCGGATTTGTAAAATGGGATTCTGATTATAATCCAAGTCCTGTGGGCTTAAAGTTTATTGATCACATGGTTGGAAATGTGGGTTGGGGAGAAATGAACACGTGGGTGAAATGGTATGAAGAAGTTATGGGATTTGTAAATTTCCTTTCCTTTGATGACAAACAAATTCATACGGAATATTCTGCTTTAATGTCTAAAGTAATGAGCAATGGAAACGGACGTATTAAGTTTCCGATAAACGAACCTGCTAAAGCAAAGAAACGTTCGCAAATTGAAGAATATTTAGACTTTTATGAGGGCTCAGGAGTGCAGCACATTGCTGTGGCAACAGATGATATTATTAAAACGGTATCACTTTTACGTGCCCGTGGAATTGATTTTTTATCAGCACCACCACAAGCATATTACGATGAAATACCTGCGCGCTTGGGTGAACACATGAAAATGATGAAGGAGGATATTAAAGAATTACAAAGGCTTTCGATTATGATTGATGCCGATGAAGAAGGTTATCTGCTTCAGATTTTCACGAAACCTGTGGAAGATCGACCGACCTTGTTTTTTGAAATTATACAACGAATGGGTGCAAGAGGCTTTGGTGCTGGGAATTTTAAAGCTTTGTTTGAATCGATTGAACGAGAACAAGAAAAACGAGGAACTTTGTAGGTTTGATTTAATAATTAAATAACCTAAGCATCAGCTAAATCAAATACCAATTCTGAAAGCGCTTCTTTTTTAAAATATTTTCTCGAGATTTCAAGTAGTTGGCTGCTACTTATTTTATCAATTCCATGATGGATTTCTGCAAGTGTATCTATTTGATTAAAAGCCAATAAACTTTTTCCCAAACCTTGCATAAGTCCAGCATTAGAATCCATGCCAAGTGCCAAATGTCCTTTTAGTTGGGCCTTAGCACGCTGTAACTGCAAAGATGAAAGTTCTTTTGTTTGAAAAACCTGCAGTTCTTTGTAAATAAGATCGATTGCTTTGTTCATGTTTTTAGCTTCCGAACCAACATAAATCTGCCAAAAACCAGTATCTGCAAATGTATTGTAACTCGCTTCAACACTGTAAGCCAATCCATATTTTTCTCGGACAGATAAATTTAAACGTGAATTTAATGCAGGTCCGCCTAAAATATTTATCAATAATGACATCGCCATTCGATCATCACTTTTGTAACTTGGAGCAAGTCCTCCAAGAACAGCATGCGACTGAAAATTTGCTTCCTTACTCCGCTTTTTAAAGGGAATATACGTATTAAAATCTGTCGGAATTTCTCTCTTTCCTGTTAGAGGCATTTCTTGTAAGGAAGCTAAAAGTAATTTTTCAAGTTTTGAATAAGCTAAATTTCCAACATACGAAACCACTAAATTGTCAGCCGTAAAATAATTAGAAACGAAAGCAACAAGGTGTTTTTTTGTAAAATGTTCAACACTTTCCTTTGTACCGAGGATATTATTTCCCAAGGGATGGTTTTTAAATAACTCTGCTTCAAAATCGTCAAATATTTTATCTGAAGGACTATCCAAATAAGAGTTTAACTCGTCAAGAATCACCTCTTTTTCTTTTTCCAATTCCTTTTCAGGAAAAGTAGAGTGAATAGAAATGTCGGATAATAAATTAATGGCTTTTGAAGTATGTTCTTTTGAGAATGAAGCGTATAAACACAAATCTTCTTTTGCAGTGTAAGCATTTAGTTCGCCGCCAACAGCATCAATACAAGAAAGAATATTGAGTGCTTTGCGTGAAGTCGTTCCTTTAAAAACACAATGTTCAAGAAAATGCGCCAAGCCAACCTCATCTTTTTTTTCAAAACGCGAGCCTGCAGCAAAAAAATAGCCGAGATGGGCAACTTGATTTGGAACATTCAAGTACACAACGCGAACGCCATTTTTTAAAACATGACAACTTGGTTCAATTTGTTTCATTAAGGATTTTTACGGTAATTTATCCATTTTCCATCTATAAATTCATAGCAACAGCGATCATGTAAACGCGAAGGTCGACCCTGCCAAAATTCTATAGTGTTTGGTTTTAAAGCATACCCACCCCAATGCGGAGGACGCGGAACTTTTTCTGGAAATTGACTATTCAATACCTCCAATCTAGTTATTAAATCTTCACCGTCATTGAGTTTTTCAGATTGATTTGAGGCCCAAGCAGACAATTGACTTTGACGTGGGCGACTTTCAAAATAAGCATCACTTTCAAGAGCAGGAATTTTTTGTACGATACCTTCTATTCGAATTTGACGTTCTAAGCCAGGCCAAAAAAATAAAAGAGCTGCCATCGGATTTTCTTTTAAATCAGTTCCTTTCTGGCTTTCATAATTTGTGTAAAAAACAAACTCAGAATCCCTTAATTCTTTTAAATAAACAATTCTAGAACTCACTTTTAAGGAACCTGGCGAAACCGTAGAAAGAGAGCAGGCATTCGGTTCTAGTTCATTCTTAACATTTGCTTCATCAAACCATTTTATGAATTCATCAAACGGATTTTCTCCAAAAACATTTGCTATATTTCCTTTTTCGAAATCTTTGTGTGAATCGCGTAATTTTTGAATCCAATCCATTGTCTATTCTTCTTTATCGGAAAATTCATCAGAAATTTCACTTTCATCTTCCTTATTAATTTCTAAGGCTTCTTTTAAGTCATCAAAATCAGTTCCCGGAGCACTAAAAATCTCTCCTATTGATTTCGGTGGATTTTCATCAGCATCCATTTTAGATTTTTTTCCAGGTAAAGCAACTTCTTCTTCTTTGTATGGGAAAATCTCAACTATTGGAGAAGCAATAATGGAAATAATTTGATAATCTAACATCAATGACTCAAGACTCTCTTCAATTCGTTCATAAGAATCTTTGACAGTTTTTGCAGACACGAGAAAATTTTGAGTAACAGTTCTTTTCTTATCCCCATCATCATCGATATTATCATAGGAAATTTTACACTTAAACCATGAATCAGCATCATCGTATTGAAATATATCTTGAATATCTTCACGCGTAATTCCCATCACTGAAAATTCACCGCGAATGAAAGTACCAAGCTCTTCGTAAATACGTGCTTCAGCATCTGTAAAGGTCGTTGCAGATAATAAATAAGGCTCAGAAACCCTTTTAAAAGATCCGCTTTCTAATTGTTTTGTGTATTTGACTTTTACTTTAAACCAAGTATTCATTTTTCGATAAATTTAGCTTACAAAGATACATATCAAGAAAGTAAAAAAATGATTTATTGAAAAGATTATTTATCCCTTTTCAAAAATAAAAAACTTTTAAATAGTGCAGTTAAAATTTATTAGGTCTAAAAGTGTGACCAACTCACAATATTGCGTTAATAAAACTATGTTCTAATTTCAAAAGAAATGAAAAGGGAATGTAATTTCGTGCTTGAAATGAAGACAAAACTTATTCGCATCACAAAATGGTTCTTCGGAATTCTTTTTGCATTATTCATTTTGATATCAGGTCTAGTTTACCTTTTTAAAGACCGAATTTGTGGCTTAGTTGTTACAGAGGTGAATAAACACTTAACCGTTCCAGTAGCTGCATCCTCAGTTGAGCTTACATTTTGGGGGAGTTTTCCAAATCTTTCAGTAGACTTTAATAATGTATTTATTCAGGATGCAGACCCTAAATCAACAGCACGAGATACTTTATTGTACACAGATCGTATTCGTCTAAAATTTAATCCCATTGATTTATGGAATAAAAATTACCATATAAAAGCCATTGAAATTTCTCCTGGAGTACTGAATTTAAAAATCAATGAAAAAGGAGAAGCTAATTATATGATTTTTAAAGCTTCAAAGGAAAAATCTGAGGAAGATTTTAATTTAAAATTAGAAGAAATAAATCTTGAGAAATTAAGATTTAATTATGAAAATTATCAAACTAAGCAATTCTATAAAACACTTTTTAATGAAGCTGAATTTTATGGTGACTTTAGCTCAAAAAAATATGAGCTAACAGCGAGCGGAGATGTTGTGCTAAAGGTTGCAAAAAGTGGAGAGCTTACTCTTCTTTCCAATAAAGAGGTTGACTTTGACTTAACTGTTCTTGTAAATCAAGTTGATAGCACAATTACTTTTCCAAAGGCACTCATAAATATTGAAGATTTACCGTTTGAATTAGAGGGTGCTATAACTGCAAAACGTTTAGATTTTCGAGTGCGATCAAAAAACATATTACTAACAGATTTGATAAATAAATTGTCATTAGATGAAGAAAAAAAAATCAACAATTTTAAGGGCGAAGGAAAAATTAATTTTGATTTAAAAATTGGAAGCAAGTTAAACTCAAATAACCCAATGGATATAACATGCAAATTCGGTATTGAAAATGGAGAGTTAATCGAACCTTTAAAAGGAATAAAAATTAAAAAAATTAAATTAAATGGGAAATATTCAAATGAAGGAGGAACTACTAAAGAATATTTAGAATTGTTAGATTTTCGATTTCAAACAAGTAGTGGTCCGTTTTCTGGTAATTTAAAAATTACAGCATTTTCAAATCCATTTTTTGAAGGAAAAGCAAAAGGGAATATAAATTTAATAAGTGCCCAAGCAATTTTAAGACGGCCAGAAATAGAAAAAATAAATGGGTCTATCAGTGTAAACTCTTCATTTGCATTTCAAAATAATACCTCAAAAGATGCTATTGAAATGAAATATTGCAATGGAAATATTCAACTAAATAATGTATTGTTAAAATTAAAAGAAGATAAGCGGACTTTTGAAAAAGTAAATGGGAATTTATTTTTAAGAAATAGTGAGGCCGGAATTGAAGATGGTTCTCTAGAAGTTGGGTCTACAGATTTAAAAATTGAAGGAGTTTTTGGTAATATCTATGACTACCTTAACGGAAATGGAAACTTACAGACAGAGGTACATATTGAAAGTAATCATATAAATATAGAAGACATTGGCACAACATCCAAAGAACAAAAGATCATAGATGGAAGAGTCTATGCTATTCCAAATGATATTAGAGGATTTATAAGCTTATCTGTTGGTTCATTAAAATATGAAAAACATCAATTTGATAATTTAATCGGAAGAATGGAAATTCAATCCCGACGTCTTCATTTTCCTCAATTGAGTTTTGTAAATGCCGAAGCATTAATAAGTGGAGCACTTGTAATAGAGGAAAAACTTCCTGAAATCTTCACTATTACTGCTCAAGTCGCAAGTAAAAACTTAAAATTTAAACCAATGTTTAAGGAATGGAATAATTTTGAGCAGACAGTAATTTCTGATGAAAATATTTCTGGAAGAGCAGAACTAAGTTTGTACTTTCATGCTCCCTTCGATTTACGCACAGGAGTAATTTTGAAATCAATTGATGCGCGCTTAGACATGAAAGTTTACGATGGGCATTTGAAAAATGTACTTGGGTTTAAAGACATAACAGAAAGCTTAAAAACAACAGCAGGAAAATTAGTTATCGGTAAAAATAATATAGCCGTAATTGAGAAAAAATTAAGCGATATTTCATTTAAAGTGCTTGAAAATAGCATTTTAATCCACGATGGAAAAATTGAAATTCCCACAATGCTCATTGCATCTTCAGCACTAAATCTAGAGATGTCTGGTACGCATACATTTGAAAACGTTATTGATTATAAATTTGGTTTTAATTTTCGAGAGCTATTAAATAAAGAAAAAAATACAGAGTTTGGAGAAGTTATCGATGATGGAACCGGCTTAAAAATATTCATGAGAATGTATGGAACTCTCGATAATCCAATTATTGAATGGGATCAAAAAAGTAGAAAAGAGGCATCTAAAGAAAATAGAGAGGAAGCAAAGAAAGATGCTAAATCTATCTTGAAATCAGAGTTTGGATTGTTTAAAAATGATTCAACTGTAAAAATCTATGTTCCAAAAGATGTACCTCAAGAGGACCTTAAAATCCAATTTGGTCCGGCAACTAAAACTGAATTAAAAGAAGAAAAGAAAAAAATAAAGAAAGATTCTAAACTAAAAAAAACACTTCAAAATTGGAAAGATCAACAGAAAAAAGAGGAAGAGGAAGGCTTTAAAATTGGAGGTTGAACAATTTAATCAAAAATTTTGTTAATTCTGAAAAAAAAATTAAATTCGGCATCTATATTTTCTTTTAAATTATCTCTCCATGAATAAAAAATTCCTTTTTTCAATTTGTATCTTATTTCTTTGCTTTAACCATCTCATTTTTGCCCAAAAAGAAGAGTCAAATGTTATTGTTTGTGAAGACTTTCACATTACAAGGCCTCTTATAGAAATAAATGCTGAATTCCCTGTTAATAATAGAAAAATTGAAAGGGAAATGAAGAAGAAAATGAAGAAGAAAATTCTTGAGTCGAAAGACAAAAAACACAGAGATCCTCAGCATTTTGAATTTTCTTTTGAGAAAGATGGTTACAAATATGGAACAGATTCAACTATTATTCAAAAAAATGATGGCTCAAGACCTGGACCTACTCAAAAGATAAATATTGCTGGTCAATCATCTTCAAGTAGACCAATGGACCCCTCTGGTGCAGCTGGTAATGACTACTACGTTCAAATAATTAACGCTACGATTTATAAAATTTACAATAAAACTACTGGGGCTGTTTTAACTACCGGAACTCTTGGGAATTTATGGAGCCCCGCAACTGGTAATAGTGGTGACCCGATAGTAATGTATGATCGCTTCGCTGACCGTTGGTTCATGGCACAATTTGGATCGGGTAATAAAATTTATATCGCGGTTTCAACGACAAGTGATCCAGCTGGTTCATATTACACCTATACATTTACTTCACCTCAATTTCCTGATTTCCTAAAATTTTCAATCTGGCAAGATGGCTATTATATGACTTCCAATCAAAGCACGAAAAAAGTTTTTGCTTTTGAAAGAGACGCGATGTTAATTGGTAATTCAACAGCAAGATCTATTTATAAGACTTTTACTCCTCCTTCTGGTGGTGGATTCTTCTGCTCAATGGCAGGTGATTCCGATGGAAATACAGGCTTAGCTCCTGCAGGAACTCCATGCCCAATTTTTTCCTATTCAGACAATGCATGGGGAGGCAGTGTAATCGATGGAATTCAAATTTATCAAATGGCTGTAAATTGGCTTCCAACAACCCCTACGGCAACATTATCATTTGTGAGTGCCGTTCCTACTGCTAGTTTTGATGGTTCCTATAATTCAAGTTGGAATGATGTTTCTCAACCTGGTACTACTCAAAAGCTCGATGGAATTGGAGGAACTCTAAGCTATCGTGCTCAATGGAGAAAATGGGCTACTTACAACAGTGTTGTTCTAGCTTGGCCAGTTAAAATTAGCACTACGCAAAGAAGTGTTATGTGGTGTGAATTAAGACAAGACCAAACTACAATGGCTTGGACAACTTTTCAACAAGGTGTTTTTACTCCAGATGCTTACACAAGATGGTTAGCATCAATTGCGATGGACGATAATGGAAATATTGGCTTGTGCTATTTAAAATCAGGGGCGACAACTATTTATCCAAGTTTAGGTTATACCGGACGTTTAGCAAGTGATCCACTCAATACAATGACATATGCAGAAACTATTGCTGCTGTTGGAACAGCGTCACAAACTGGTGGTATAAATCGAGTTGGTGATTATTCACAAACAACGCTTGATCCTGATGGTAGTACTTTTTGGCATACCGGAGAATATATGGGCGGCACGAGTACTTCACCTGCAAGAACAAGAATCTACTCTTTTCAATTAATTTTGCCTACCGCAGCTCTCGTTTCTGTTACTTCCTCAGATTCAGACAATTCAATCTGTGCAGGTACTGAAGTTACTTTTACTGCTTCACCAACAAACGGAGGAACAAATCCTTCGTACCAATGGTATGTAAATAATAGTCCTGTTGGGTCAAATAGTTCAACTTTCATAACCTCTTCTTTAGTAAATGGTTCTGTTGTTTCTTGTGTTATGACTTCAGACTTAAGTGGTGCAGAAACTAACCCTGCAATATCAAATACCATAACTTTATCAGTTGTTAACCCTGTTACTCCATCTGTTAATATTTTTGGAAATCAGGCTATTTGTGCTGGTCAATCTATAACTTTAGGTTCATTCTCTAGTAATTCTGGTTCTACACCTGCATATCAATGGCTTGTCAACGGAGTAAATGTAGGGACAAATATATCCTCCTATTCTTTTGTGCCTAATAATGGAGATGTCGTTAGTCTAGTTTTGACATCAAATAGTACCTGTGTTACCTCTAGTACTGCAAATGCTTCACCTGTCAATGTAACAGTTAATCCTTTGCCAAGTACCCCTATCATTTCTCAAAATATTAATACTTTAACATCTAGTTCTGCAACTGGAAACCAATGGTACTACAATGGTACTTTAATTTCAGGTGCTACTAGCCAAAACTACACAGCAAGTTTAGTTGGTATATATACAGTTTTAGTTAGTAATCCTCAAGGTTGTTCTGCTAGTTCTGTTGGGATAACTGTAAATGAATTTGTAGATATCGTAGAATTAGATTCTTACATTTTCACCATTTTTCCTAATCCATCTCAAGGCGACTTCAGTATTTCTTTTACGGCTTTTTCTGGAAGTAACTATACAATAAAGATATACAATGCAGCAGGACAATTAATCTATGAAGATGAATTAGCAAATCAAAATCAAAGTGGGAAAATTATTAAAGATATTCATCTTAGAGAACTTGCTTCAGGAGTTTATAACTTATTACTTTCTGATGGTAAAACAGAGTCATCAAAAAAGATAATTATAAAAAGAAACTAACTTTACTTTTTAAGAATCCGATAGCGTTTTCCTGGCAATTGTTCTACCATATTTTTCATCTCCATTTGGAATAATAAAACATTGATTTTTGAAGCTGACATTTCCGCCTTCATTCCAATTATATCTGAATGAAGAATTTCAACATTTTCAAATAGATTTAAAATCGTTGCTTCATCTGGTTCTAAGTTTAGCTCCAACTCTTTTTGAACAGGAACTGTTTTTTCATCCCAATTCATAAATGTTAAAAAATCGTTTGGTGAACTTATTAAATGAGCTTTTTGCTTTTTTATCAACAAATTACATCCTTCCGATGTCTGACGACCTATGTCTCCAGGAAAAGCAAAAACATCTCTACTGTAATCATTTGCCAATTCTGCTGTAATCATAGATCCTCCTCTTTCCTTACTTTCAATTACAATAGTTGCATCTGCTAATCCAGCTACAATTCTATTTCGCATAGGAAAATTCTCCCTATCTGGATTTGTGCTGATCATGAATTCAGTAAGTAAACCGCCATTTTCTTGCATATCTTTTGCAATTTGCTTGTGCTGCGAGGGATAAATCCGATCTAAGCCATGCCCTAAGACACCAATTGTTTGAATATTATTTTGTAAGCATAATTGATGGGCATGAATATCAACGCCGTAAGCCAAACCACTTACGACTAAAATATTTTTTTCCTTAAAGGATGAAAGTAAAGATTTTAATAGCTCTTTTCCATACTCTGTATGATTTCTCGTTCCAACAATTGAAACAATCTGTGTATGATTTAAATCCATTTTTCCTTTTGTATAAATTACAATTGGAGCATCTGAACATTGCCTCAATCTTCTCGGATAAGTAGAATCCAAGAAAAAATGAGTTGAAATTGCATTTTTATGATTAAAATTTAGCTGTTTTTCGGCTAAATTAATTGCCTCTTCTCTTTTTAAAGCTCTCAAAAATGATTCGCTAAGTCCTGTTTGTGTTTTTATTTCTTGTAAGGTACTTTCAAAAAGGAAATTTATATTTTCTAATTTTGATAAAACTTGAGCAGCACGAATTGGACCAATGCCATTTAGTTTACTAAGTGCTATTCTATAAATTTCGCTTGTTTTTGACAAAATATTCTTATTTTCGTCATATTAAGATAATGAATATTATCATTTCATTGATAACATGGCAAGGTATTTTATTTTAATTATTTTAATTTTATTAAACTCCATAGTTTTTTTTTCGCAGACAAAAGGCATTGTTTTTGATGCTTCAAATGGTGATCCAATTATTGGTGCTCGTATTGTCTTATCATCGGGACAAAAATCTATTACTAGTAATTCTGGTGAGTTTATACTCAGTAATGTCAAATATCCAAATTCACTTGTTGTTTCTATGATGGGCTTTATCTCAGAAACTGTTAAACTATCAAAGGATACACTTTTAAGGATTAACTTAAAAACACAAGTGCAAGAGGTTAGCACAATTGTTGTTACTGCAAGCAGAAGAAACCAAAATATTGAAGATGTACCAATTTCAATGGAAATAATTAAGCCAGAATTAATCAATAACAAAGGTTTTTCAAATTTAGAACAAGCAGTTGATCAAAGTCCTGGTGTTTACGCCATGGATGGACAAGTTAGTATTCGAGGTGGCGGAGGCTTTGCATACGGGGCCGGAAGTCGCGTTGCTCTACTTTGGAATGGTGTACCGATGATGTCTCCAGATTTAGGTGATGCAAAATGGAATGCTATTCCAATGGAACAGACTTCGCAGATAGAAATTTTAAAGGGTGCATCCTCCGTTTTATATGGTAGTGGAGCTTTAAATGGAATTATTGCATTAACAGAGAAAGAACCAAGTCCAAAAGGAAATTTTTCTGCTAAAGTACAATCAGGGGTTTATGGAAATCCTAGAAGAAAATCAATGCAGTGGTGGGATAAAAACCCAACTTTTCATCTAGCGGATGTTTATTTTGGTAAATCATATAAATATTTAGGCTATACAGTAGGTGCAAATGCTTATTTAGATTCTGGTTTTCGGCAAGGAGAAAACGAAAAAAGATTTCGTTTAAATGGTTCTTTTTACTTCAAACCCAAAAGCAACTCGAAACTAAAGGCAGGTTTTAGTTACAATGCACAATACCAAGATATGGGAGTTTTTATTCTTTGGAAGAATGATACTCTGGGTTACCAAGCTCAGGATAATACACTCTCAAGACAAAAAGCAATTCGAATTAATGTTGATCCCTACATTAAATTTTATGACAAATTCCAAAATCAACATCAACTAAAAACTAGGTATTATATTGTAACTACAGGAAATGATGCAACAGTTGGTGATGCTTCTATTGCAGATTTATTTTATGCCGATTACCAATTTCAACGGAAATTTGGGGCTTCTATAAATTTATCAGCAGGTATTACACATAATGCTGGGCAAGTAAAAAGTTGGGTATTTGGGGATCATATTTCTAGTAATTCTGCTCTTTATGGACAAGTAGAATTTAAATTTAAACAATTGGATCTTACAGCAGGTATGAGAATAGAGCATTATAAATTAGATGAGATGAAGGCTGATTCTCGCTTTTTCATAAATGATTCTTTGTCAATTCCTGTTTATCCTATTTTTAGAATGGGAATGCATTACAAGCTAACTCCTGCAACACATCTTAGGGCTTCATTTGGACAAGGTGTCCGATTTCCATCTATTGCTGAACGCTTTGTTTCAACTTCTGTTGGTGGCTTGACAATTTTTAAAAATCCAAATTTATTGCCCGAAAAGGGTTGGTCTGCCGAACTGGGATTCAAACAACTTGTTAAACTTAGCAGTTCCTGGAAAGGATTTTTTGATGTCGCAGCATTTATTAACGAATATAGCAATATGACTGAATTTACTTTTGGTATCTATAATCCACTAACTGGAGAAAGTCTCAGTTCAAATGGGATTCTTGATACTGAAGCTTATAATGAACTAATAGCGCAGGGCTTTATGCTCTCACAACTTGTTGGATTTAGAGCTACAAATGCAGAAAAAGCTAGAATTACAGGATTAGAGTTTTCATTTAATAGTCAAGGAAAAATAGGAGAAGTTGAATTAACTTCATTGTTGGGCTATACTTATATGAACCCTATTAGCTTAAATAATGATCCAAATTATAGATTACAGTTTTCCGACATGTGTTCTAAAATGCTTAAATACAGATTCAAACACCTTGTAAAATTGGATATTCAAGCTACTTACAAAAAATTTAGTTTGGGTATATCTTTGAGATACAATAGTTTTATGGAAAATATTGATTTAATGTTTGAAGAACCAATATTAACTGACTCTGGACAACAATTTATTTTACCTGGCTTGAGAGAATATCGTAAAAATAACAGTAATGGAGCACTTGTTTTTGATAGTCGATTTATATATCATATTACAAAAGAAATGAAGCTTAATTTAATTGTAAATAATCTTTTTAATGCTGAATATGTTTCCCGCCCTGCAGATTTGCAAGCACCTAGAAATTTTTTAATCCAATTGCAATATGCTTTCTAAGGATTTATTGTTGTAAATTAAAAAAATACTTTTAATATTGATACTTAAAATCTAAGATGAAAAGTATAATTCTACTTTTATTACTATTTATTCCAATTGGGTTTATTGCTCAAATTTCTGGAATAGTAATAGAAAAAAGCACAAATACTCCAATTGTTGGCGCTAAAATCACCGCATCAGATGGGGCAAAAGCAATTTCTGATTTTGATGGAAAATTTAAATTGAATAGTCAGAAATTTCCTGTTACAATTATTACTTCAATGATGCAATTCCTGAATGATACAATTACTGTGAACAAAGTAGAAGAAATTGTAATAAAAATGGGAGAACAAACTAAAGATTTAGCAACTATTGTTGTTTCTGCAGGTAGAAGAAAACAAGCAATTGAAGAAGTTCCTGTTTCAATGGAAATTATCCGACCGCAATTAATCGACAATAAAGGAATTACAGACTTAGAGCAAGCTGTAGACCAAACCCCCGGAGTTTTCACAATGGACGGGCAAGTTAGTATTCGAGGTGGCTCTGGATTTGCTTACGGAACTGGAAGTCGCGTCTTACTTTTGTGGAATGGCATGCCTCTTCTTTCTGGTTATGCAGGCGATACGCAATGGAATGCGATACCAATGGAACAAACTGCACAAATTGAAGTTATGAAAGGTGCGGCATCTGTACTTTATGGAAGTGGCGCATTAAATGGCGTTATTTCTTTAGTAGAAAAAGAACCGGGAATTATACCAGAGACTAAAGTTAAAGTTGCTTATGGGTTCTTCGATAATCCTAGACGTACCTCTCTAAAATGGTGGTCGAAAACACCAATGATGCAACAAATTGAAGCATATCACGGACAAATGTTTAAAAAAATGGGGTACACGCTTTCTACAACCTTATTTCACAATGATGGATTCAAACAAGGAGAGACAGAATATAGAGGAAGAGTAAGTGGAAGCTTATTTTTTAAACCACAAAAAATACAACGCCTAAAAGCAGGGTTAGGGTACAATTATCAATATCAAAAAACAGGGAATTTCTTGATTTGGCAAAGTGACTCATCAGGATATGTGCCAAGTGGTGGAGCTAATACTTGTAATTCTAAATCGACCCTAACCTACAATATTGGCCATCGATTTTTTATTGATCCTTATCTTAAATACATAGACAAGTACAACAATCGTCATAATCTTAAAGCACGTATTTATTCTGCTACGAACAATAATATTAATAAGCCACAGCAAGGAAGTGGTGCCATTATTTATTTTTCTGAATACCAATTTCAAAAACAATTTGGAAATGGAATTACACTAACATCAGGTATTTCAGATATTTACAATGTCGTGATCTCAAAATTATTTGGAGATCATACTTCTAATAACATCGCTGCATATGGACAGTATGAACATAAAATTGGAAAATTAGATATCACAGCAGGAGTTCGCTTAGAATATTTTGAAATGGACGGGAAATCTGGAGATACTGATTTTATGCTTTCAAAAAAGGACTCGCTTACTTTACCCTTCTATCCGGTATTCAGGACAGCTTTCCATTATGAATTTGCAAAATACACGCATCTGCGAGCCTCATTAGGGCAAGGTATTCGTTATCCTTCTGTAGCAGAAAGATATACGGAAACTTCCGTTGGAGCATTGAATATTTTTCCAAATCCAACATTGAGACCAGAAATAGGTTGGGCTGCTGAACTTGGAATTAAACAAGGTGTTAAAATTGGATCTTGGAAAGGTATGCTTGATGTGGCAGCTTTTATTAATGAATATAGTAATATGATGGAGTTTACTTTTGGGATTTTTAATCCGGATTCAATCATATTATCAACTAATCCAAATAATCCAGGTTATTTAAATAATTGGGTTGGATTTAAAGCACAAAATGCGGAGGCAGCTAGAATTACTGGTATCGATTTTTCCTTCAATAGCTCCGGAAGTATTGGAAAAGTAGAAATCATTTCATTAATTGGATATACGTACATGAACCCTGTTAGTTTAAATAATGATCCAAAATATAGAGCACAATTTTCCGATAAATGTTCAAATATGCTAAAATACCGTTTCAAACATTTAGCAAAATTGGATGTAGAAGCAAACTACTTGAAATACAGCAGCGGAATTTCTTGCAGATACAACAGTTTTATGGAAAATATAGACCTAGTATTTGAACAACCAATAGCAGGATCAACATATATTCTTCCTGGTTTATTAGAATATCGTAAAAAATTTAACAAAGGAGTTTTTGTCATTGACTACCGCCTTGGATACAAATTGAATGATAATTTTAGAATTGGTTTGATTGCCAATAATATATTTAATGCTGAATATTCAAGTAGACCTGGAGATATTCAGGCACCACGAAATTTTATGGCACAACTTCAAATGAAATTTTAATGAAAGTATTAGGAATTATTCCTGCGCGCTATGCATCTTCCCGTTTTCCTGGAAAGCCTTTAATTGATCTCAAAGGAAAAACCATGATTCAACGGGTTTATGAAGGCGCTAAACAATCTAAATTAATTAACCTTCTAATTGTAGCAACAGATGATTCTCGAATTCAGGACGAGGTTCTGAAATTTGGGGGAAATGTTGAAATGACATCCGAGAAACACAACTCTGGAACAGATCGCTGTGCTGAAGTTGCAAAAAAATACCTAGAATACGATTTAATCATAAATATCCAAGGTGATGAACCACTTGTTGACTTTAGACAATTAGATCAATTAATTCAAGTTTTTGAAAAAGAAAGTATTCAAATTGCAACCTTAGCGACAAAAAAAATAACAAGTGAAGAACTTGAAAATCCAAATAGAATTAAAATAGTTGTAGATAAAAATAATTCAGCGCTTTATTTTAGTCGTAGTTCGATTCCAAATCAAGTAAATTTTAAAGGTGATGGACATAGCTCATACCCATTTCTTCGGCATATTGGCTTGTATGCCTATCGCAGAGAAACACTTTTTTTATTAGCTAACTTGCCTGCTTGTCATTTGGAAATAATAGAATCTTTAGAGCAATTGAGATGGTTGTACAACGGTTTTTCTATTTATGTTTCTGAAACAACTGTAGAAACTCCAAACATCGATACCATTGAAGATGTTGAAATTGTTTTACGAAGTTTATAGAAGTTTCATTAATCTTTTGTAGCTTTGAATTATGCATAAAATAGAAGATCTTGTTAGCTCCTTATTATTGCACCATTCCTGCGTAATTATCCCAAATTTAGGAGGATTTGTAGCAAAAACGATTTCTGCAAAATTAGACCTTGATCGCGGTTTGTTCTTAGCTCCATCAAAGCAACTTTTGTTTAATAAAAACTTATTAAATAATGATGGATTATTAATTTCTGAATATGCTAGTATAAATGCTATTGAATATTCTAAAAGTCAAAGTGAGATTGAAGAATTTGTACTCGATCTTAAATCAAAATTGAATTCAAAACAATCAGTTCACATTGAACGAGTTGGAAAATTATCTTATGATCTTGAAGGGAATTTAGTATTTGAACAAGACCGTTATTTTAACCTCTTATTGAGTTCATATGGACTTAGCCAAGTTCAATTTATTGCAAATAAAGAACCTGAGATTAATGAACCAAGCATTATAGATATAAAGATAAACGTAAAAGCGCCTGTCCGCAAAATTAATTACTTGAAATATGCTGCAGCAGCATGTCTTTTACCACTTGCTTTTTATTCCTTTTGGATTCCAACACATTCTGGTGTGCTAGAATCTGGACTAATTTCATTTAAGGATTTTAATCCTTTTTATAAAAAAGAAATTGGGGCCTACTCTCAGCAAAAGTTGGCTACTCCACAAAACGATGTTCTTGAAAAAAATGTTTTTGAAAAACAAATTACAACTTCAAAAAATCATCGAATTGTACTTTTTAAATTTGATGAAGGAATCAATATTCCTATTCGAATTGAAGAAAAAAAAATAGTGAAAGAAATACATGATGTTAAAATAGAAAATTTTCAAAATAAAATTTCAAGTACCAATACTTTTGAATACATAATTGGCTGCTTCTCTAACAAAGATAATGCACTTGTTTTGATTTCTAAATTAAAAAAAGAAGGTTTTGCTGCTCAACTCGCTGGGGGATCTCCGCTTGTCCGTGTTAGTATTGGTAGTGCTGATTCAGATTTACAAATGCAGACTATTATTCAGAAAGCCAATGAAAAAGGCTATAAAGGTTGGATTCTAAAAAAATAAAAAATATGCTTTACTGCTCTAAAATTATTACCGCTCTATTTATTGGAGCATCCTTTCTTTCTTTTGCTCAAGTAAGCAATACAGAAGATAGTAAATATCAATTTACTAAAATTTATCGCCTAGATAATACTCCCGTAGAAAGTCAAGGTAATACAGGAACTTGTTGGAGTTTTTCAGCTTTGTCATTTCTAGAATCTGAATTAATTCGCCAAGGTAAAAGAAAGCCTTCCGAATTATCTGAGATGTATATCGTTCGAAAAGCATACGAATTAAAAGCTGACAAATTCATTAGAATGGATGGAAAGATAAATTTTGGAGAAGGAGGAGCTTTTCATGATATTCCTCTTGTTATTAAAAATTTTGGAATCGTCCCTAAAGAACTTTATAACAGTAATCTAATTGAAGGTAAAGCATATGATCATTCGGCACTTTTTTCAGAGATAAATGAGTTTATACAAAAATTATTATCAACAGCTAGTTCTCCAAAAGGGCTGGATTTATCTTGGAAGCAAGAATACAATGCTATACTTGATAAAAACTTTGGGGCAGACCTTCAAAAATTCAAATGGGAAGGAAAAACATATTCTCCAAAATCTTATGCAGAATCAATTGGTCTTGTTATGGATAATTATATTTCCTTAACTTCTTTTACTAATCATACTATACATGAAAAATGCCTTTTAGAAATTCCTGATAATTGGGCATGGGGAGAAAGCTACAATGTACAGCTAGAAGAATTATTTAGCGCTTGTGAAACAGCATTAAAAAATGGCTACACAGTAGCTTGGGGAGCAGATGTTTCTGAGAAAGGCTTTAGTTTTAAAAATGGAATTGCGCTTGTTCCTGAAAATAATGATGCTATACAAGTAGAAGGGAAAGACAATAAAAATTTTAATAATGCTGGTGCAGTTAGAATATCAAATGCATTTTTAAATCCAACGAAAGAATTAAAAATTACTCCAGAAATCAGACAATATGCTTATGATAATAAAACAACAACCGATGATCATGGAATGCATATTGTTGGCTTATACCAAGATCAATCTGGCACAAAATTTTTCTTGGTAAAAAATTCATGGGGCACTAGCAATTTTCCAAAAGGTTATTTATATGTTTCCGAAGAATATTTTAAATTCAAAACAATCAATATCTACATTCATAAAGATGCTTTATCCCCTGAACTAAAGGGAAAATTGAAACTTTGATTTTGAAACTTTTTATTAATGATGAAAAAGGCTATTCAGGTTGGGTATTTAAAAAGTGATTAATATTTTTGAAAAAAAAAATTAAATATTACTTTTGTTATTGAAACTTTTTTTAAAATTTGAATCATTATAAATTTAAATCAATTACAAATGAAACGTATAATTTTATTATCTTCTATCTTGATTATTGCGCTTGGTGCATGCAGAAAAAAGCAATTTGATAACGATCAATCTGCTATGTTAAATTATAAGATTGAAACTGCTTTTGACGAAATGACAAATATTTCTGATCAAGCAGTTAATGGAAACTTGGTTTATTATAAGTCAGGAAAAATTATCTCTACAAAACCTGGTGAAAAACCAGTTTTAGAAAAAACACCTTGCGATGTAATAATTACCTTAGATACCATCAATTCCTTTAAAACAGTTACTGTAGATTATGGTAATACAAATTGTGATTGCAATGATGGAAAACAACGCCGAGGAAAAATTGTAACAACTTTCACAGGACAATACATTGCTCAAGGAACAGTAATTACTCATACACCAATAGATTATTTTGTGAATGATATTAAAATTGAAGGGACAAAAACAGTGGAAAATATGGGGCTAAATGCAAACAATCAACCCTATTTTAATGTAAACGTTAATGGTTTGGCAACATTAACTTCTGGTGAAACACTAACATATACATCTGCAAGAGTTAGAACTTGGGTTTCAGGTTTCAATACCTTACTTTATCGTTTTGATGATGAGTATGATATTACGGGTAATGCTGAAGGTAGTTTTTCATCTGGAGGCGGATTTACTTCTCAAACTACAAATCCAATCCATGTAAAAATAGGTTGTGGATTTCCGGTCAGTGGAACAATTGATCTTCAACCAGAAAATAAACCGCTACGTATAGTAGATTATGGTTCTGGAACCTGTGACTTTACTTTTACAGTTACTGTAAATGGTGTCACTTATACAATTAACTAAAATCACGAAAAATCTTTTCCTATTTAGTTTAAACACTTTTTATTTTAATACGTTTTCCTTTTTGTACTCAATGATTGAGTAATTTTGTGTATTAAATGTTTTAAAATGAATGTGATTGGAATTAACGGTTTTGGAAGGATAGGAAGATGTTTTACGCGTATTGCATTGAACGATAATTCTATTGAGATTGCACTCATTAACGACCTTGCAGATATTTCTACGCTAGCACATTTACTTAAGTACGACAGCATCCATGGAACGCTAAATATTTCTTTTACAATTGAAGGAAATACTTTGCATTTTGAAAACGGAAAAAAAATAATTTTTACGCAAGAAAAAAATCCTTCGCAAATTCCATGGGATAATTATTCTGTAGAAACTGTTGTAGATTCCACTGGAATGTTCTTAACAAGAGATTCAGCAAGTAAACATCTAAGAAACGGCGTTAAAAGAGTAATTCTTTCTGCTCCTGCAAATGACACAGATATACCAACTGTTGTAATGGGTATAAATGATAAGGAAATTAATTTATCTGAGACGATTTTCTCAAATGCATCTTGTACTACAAACAATGCTGCACCAATGATAAAAGTTTTAAAGGAATTAGTAAATATAGATGTTGCATACATTTCAACAGTGCATAGTTACACGTCTGACCAACGCTTACACGATTCTCCTCACAAAGATTTAAGAAGAGCAAGAGCAGCTGCCAATTCAATTATACCAACTTCAACGGGTGCAGCGAAGGCAATCACCAAAATATTTCCTGATTTAGATGGAAAAATTACCGGAGGAAGCGTGCGAGTTCCTGTTTTAGATGGCTCAATGACTGAAATGACAATTATTACCAAAGATGAAATAACTGTTGAACAAATAAATACTGCAATGAAAAACGCAGCGCTCGGTTCTATGAAAGGAATTTTAGGATATACAGAAGATCCAATTGTTTCTGTTGATGTAATAGGAAGCCCTTACAGCTGTTTATTTGATTCAGAACTCACACTTGTTTTCAAAAACCTTATTAAAGTTGTTGGTTGGTACGATAACGAAGCAGGTTATTCTAATAGATTAATTGATTTTGTGAAAAAGTTTAATTGAGTATTCGCAATCTTACCAGTAAGATATTTTCATGTTAAAAATCAAGATTTCATTCAAAGTGATAACTATTTAGTGAATATTAGCGAACACTATTCGGCCTTGAATTTCATGGTTTTTGCTACTGAACTAAAACTATTAATTTTTAAAATTTCTGCAAGAACATTTTTGAAAAATTTCAGTTTTAGAAAGGAGCTAAAATTGTTCGCAACGAGTTGTAAGTAGTTGTAAAATAATCATTCGCGAACAAAATAGAAATTCAGAGCCTTGACTTTTTGGTTTCTTGACTTGTACTGAGCTTGTCGAAGTATCAAGAAAAAAAGAAAGGAAAATAGAATAATTTCTCAAATTGAGATTATTGTTAGCATTATGAATTTGATTAGAATTTTGACTGGTGGTACTAAAGTGTGCACTCAACAAATTTAACTAACTATAGCCGATATTCCTGGTAATTCCTTTCCTTCAAAGTACTCTAAAAGCGCTCCTCCACCCGTGCTAACATAACTTACTTGAGAGGCAAAGCCAAATTTCTGAACTGCAGCAGCACTATCTCCTCCTCCAATCAGAGAATACGCGCCATTTTTTGTAGCTTCGGCAACAGCTTCAGCAATTGACTTTGTGCCATGTGCAAATGCATCCATTTCAAACACTCCCATAGGTCCATTCCAAAGGATTGTTTTGCTATTCATTAAAACCTTAGTAAAAGATTTAATTGTTTCATTACCAATATCTAATCCCATCCATCCTTCTGGAATAGCAGCACTTTTTTGGTTTCTTGTTTCTGCATCAGAAGCAAATTTATTTGCGATTTTTGAATCTATTGGTAAGTGAATTTTCACACCCATTTTCTCTGCTCGCTCTACTATTTCTTTACAGGTCCCTAAACGTTCATTTTCACAAAGTGAGTCTCCGATTTCTCCACCTAAGGCTTTGAAAAAGGTATAAGCCATTCCTCCTCCAATAATAATATTATCGGCAATTTTCAATAAGTTTTCTACTATTAAAACCTTGTCTGAAACTTTAGCGCCTCCGACAATCGCAGTAAATGGACGCACTGTTTTTTTTATTATTTTTTCTGCGCTTTCTATTTCTGCACTCATCAAAAAACCCATCATCTTATCATTAGGAAAAAAAGATGCGATTTGAGTTGTACTTGCATGAGCTCGATGTGCAGCTCCAAAAGCATCATTGACAAAACAATCTCCTAAAGAGGCTAAATCTTTTGCGAAATTCATGTCTCCAGAAATTTCTTCAGGGTAAAACCGCACATTTTCTAGAAGCAGAATTTCTCCAGGTTTTAATGCAGCACTTTTCTGTTGTGCCTCACTTCCAATGCAGTCATTGGCGAAAAGCACTTCTTTTCCTACTAATTTTTCAATATGAGGAATAATGTGCTTGAGTGAGAATTTATCTTCTGGACCATTTTTTGGCCTGCCTAAATGTGACATTAGGATGAGACTTCCTCCTTTATTTAAAATGTGCTTTAATGTTGGTAAAGCTGCGAGAATTCTTTTATCATCTGTGATTTCAAATGTTGATTTATCTTGAGGAACATTAAAATCAACACGAATTAAAACGCGTTTGTTTAAGAAGTCATAATCCAGAAAATTAATCATACTATTCTTTTTTCTGCAAATCTATAAAAGCTTTGTAACTTCCATCTATTTCTTTGATTATTCTTGTCAAAAGAAAATTTCTTTGCAGTTTTGTGCTAAATTTAATTCAATGAAAAAAATCACTCTTTTTATCGGCATATTTATTGTTTTACTTGCTTGTACAAACATTAAAGAAATTACTTTAGATTCAACTTTAAATGAGCCTGTAGATATCGAGGAAACATACTACGACACGACAGCTATGTATGATGAATTCGAAGAAGTTGACATCGATGAACCTAAAGTTCGAAGTATCTACAATAGTTCAAGAACTATATACACCGACTTAATTCATACCAAATTGGAAGTGAATTTTAATTGGCAAAAATCTCAATTAAATGGATTAGCTACTATTACTGCAAAGCCACATTTTCATGCCTCAGATAGTTTAGTTTTAGACGCTAAAGGAATGGATATTAAAAAAGTTGAAATGAACGGCAAAGAATTAAATTATGTCTATAAAGATTCACTTACACTTCATATTAAATTAGATCGGAGCTATACTAGTGATGAAAAATTTACTCTGCAAATTGACTATATTGCAAAACCGGATGAAAGAACTGTTAATGGCAGCGCTGCAATTACATCTGATAAAGGCTTGTTTTTTATCAATCCAAAAGGGGAAGACAAATCTAAAATGCCACAGATATGGACACAGGGAGAAACAGAATCAAATTCAGTTTGGTTTCCAACAATTGATGCTCCAAATACAAAAACGACAGAAGAAATTATAATGACTGTTGATGATAAATATGCAACCCTCTCCAATGGAAAATTAATTTCCTCAAAAAAGAATTCAGATGGCACTCGCACTGACCATTGGAAACAAGATTTGCCGCATGCTCCTTATTTATTTATGATGGCGGTTGGAGAATTTAAAGTTGTTAAGGATTTCTATACACGTCTTGATGGTTCTAAAATGGAAGTCAACTATTATGTAGAAGCAGAATTTGAGAAAGATGCAAAAGCAATTTTTGGTGAAACACCTGCTATGATAAATTTCTTTTCTCAAAAACTTGGAATAGAATATCCTTGGGATAAATACAATCAAATTGTTGTTAGAAATTATGTTTCTGGAGCAATGGAAAATACTGGCGCTGTAATTTTTGGCGATTATGTTTACAAAAATGAACGCGAATTATTAGATAATAATGATCAATCTACCATTGCACACGAATTGTTTCATCATTGGTTTGGAGATTTAGTGACCTGTGAATCTTGGGCAAATTTACCCTTAAATGAATCTTTCGCCAATTATTCTCAGTATCTATGGGACGAGCACCGATACGGAATAGATGAAGCTGATTACCAAGGGTCCAATGAAGCAGAAAGTTATTTTAATTCAGCTTGGGAAAACTATCACAATTTAATTTGGTTTGAACACCCTGATAAAGAAAATATGTTCGATGGTCACTCCTATGCTAAAGGAGGAAGAATTTTACACATGCTGAGAAATTATCTTGGAGATGAGGTTTTCTTTAAAGGGCTAAATAGTTATCTCGTTAATAATAAATTTAAAACTGCTGAATTTCATAATCTTAGAATGGCTTTTGAAGAGGTTTCTGGGGAAGATCTTAATTGGTTTTTTGACCAGTGGTTTTTAGGTAAAGGGCACCCAATAGTACATACTTCTCAAGTTATAAATCCTGAGAATAATACAGTTACTATCAATGTAAAACAAAAGCAAAATACCGACGATTTCCCTTTGTATAAACTCCCTGTAAATGTCGCTATTTGGGATGCTAATGGAAAACGAACTGAAAAAATTGTGCTTGAAAATTTAGAAGAAAATTTTACATTTAGCTTTTCTGGTGAATTAAAAAATATTCTCTTTGATGAGCAACAAATGCTGTTGGGGAAATATTATGAAGATAAACCCATAGGTCAATTTATTCATCAATACTATAATTCTACAAGATACAAAGCAAGAGCTTCAGCTATTACAATGGCGCAACGAACAAAAAATAGTGACAGCAAAAAATTACTTTTCGATGCCTTGAAAGATCCTTTTTGGAATATCCGAATACTTGCACTTCCGTCAATTGAAAATGTAAAAAATGATTTCGGTATTGAAACTTTGAGTCGAATTAAAGAATTAGCTAAAAGTGATCCAAAATCGCAAGTTAGGGCTGCAGCACTTAAATCTTTGTCTGCTTTACCAAAAGAGGAAGCCACTGAACTACTCAAAGCTGCTATAAGTACTGATCAATCCTATGCAGTTATCTCTTCAGCTCTTGCAATATTGACAGAAATAAATCCTGAAGAAGCCTTAATTGTAGCAAGAAAATTAATGAAAGAGGAAAATGCTACCCTTAATGTTTCAATTGCTGGGGTTTTACAACAATTAGGAACTGAAGAAGATATTCTATTTTTTGATAAAAATTTAAAGAATAATAGTTTTAAGGGTTACGATGAATTAAATGTCTTTGTAGCTTATGTTGTATTAATATTAAGAATGGAAATAGATTTACAAGAAAAATCACTTGAATTTTATACCTTATTAAAAGAAAAAGGAGGCGCTGCAGTGCAACTTTATTTTGGACAAATAATCGAATACAGTAATTCTATTTATCTCGCTAAAGTTGAAGAGTTAGCTGCAGAAATAGCAGAATTGGAAGAAGCTAAATCTTTTGGGGCTGTCTTTGAAAAAAAGAAGCAAAAACAACGCTACGAAGATTTAATTGCCAAGTTAACCTTGCTAAGTCCAGCACCAGTAGCTATTGATTAACTACTTTATTTCTTATGAAGAATAGTTGCTGAAGCCTGCGCTGTTGGCATGATTGTAATATCATTAATTGTCACATGAGCTGGGCGAGAAGTCACAAACCAGATTGCTTCTGCTACATCATTTGCAAGTAAAGCCTCAAAACCGTCATATACGGAATTTGCTGTTTGAACATCTCCTTTAAATCGCACCAACGAAAATTCAGTTTCTGCAGCTCCTGGAGCAATATTTGTGACTTTTATTCCATGAGAAACTAAATCTATTCGCATCGCTTTTGAAAGTGCATCAACTGCATGTTTTGTAGCACAATAAACATTTCCGCCAGGGTAAACCTCTTTTCCAGCAATGCTCGAAATATTTACAATTTGAGTAGATTTATGAAGTTTTAGAAAGGGAATAATGGCTTTTGATACGTACAATAATCCCTTTATATTCGTATCAATCATTCGCTCCCAATCATCTGTTACGGCATTTTCTATGGAAGATCTTCCCACTGCTAATCCCGCATTATTAATAAGGATATGAATATTATTTTTAATTATTTCAGGAAGTGAATTAATAGACTGAAAAACCTCTTTTTCATTCCTAATATCAAGTTCTAGACAATGTATGTTGACAGTATCATTTTGCAAGGAAACTTTTAATTGTTTTAATTTATCAACTCTTCTAGCAACTAAAACAAGTGAAAACCCATTTTTTGCAAAAATATGTGCACACGCTTCTCCAAATCCTGAGGATGCTCCTGTAATAAATACGTATTTTTTCATATTGCAAATTTGAATAGAAAATTTCTATTTTGATTTATTTATGTCAATTTAACAATAAAAAAAGACAAAATGACATAAAAATTAACTTGGCATATAGATTGACTAATTGATTTCAAATAAAAAACAAAATGAAAAAAAATACAATCAAGTCAGGTAAAATTAACGTTCAAACGGAAAATATTTTTCCCATAATTAAGAAATTTTTATACTCAGATCACGAAATATTTTTACGTGAATTAGTTTCCAATGCTGTCGATGCATCTCAAAAATTACGCGTTCTTTCAGCAAATGGAGAATATAAAGGCGAACTTGGAGATTTGAAGGTAGAAGTAATATTGGATCGAGATGCAAAAACAATTACCATTCGAGATAATGGAATCGGAATGTCTGCTGAAGAAATTGATAAATACATCAATCAAATTGCATTTTCTGGGGCTGAGGAGTTTGTAGAAAAATACAAAGGAAAAGAAGGTGCTGAGCAAATTATAGGTCATTTTGGACTTGGTTTTTATTCAGGATTTATGGTGTCAGAAAAAGTGCAGATTCGCAGTAAATCTCGCCATGAGGGAGAAAAAGCAATTCAATGGGAAAGCAATGGTTCTCCGGACTATACAATTATTGAAATTGACAAAACAACACAAGGAACTGACATCGTTTTATATATTTCCGAAGAATCAAATGAGTTTTTGGAAAAAGAACGGATTTCTGGAATCTTAACGAAATACTGTAAGTTTTTGCCAATTCCTGTGTTTTTTGGTGACAAAACAGAATACATCGACTCGCCAGAAGGTGAAAAAGATGACAAAGGAAATATAAAGCGAGTAGCTATTGAAGTTCCAAATCAAATTAATAATCCTTCGCCTGCCTGGACGAAAGCACCTGTAGATTTGAAAGACGAAGATTATTCTTCTTTCTACAGTGAATTGTATCCCTCAACATTTGACAAGCCTCTCTTTCATATTCATTTGAATGTAGATTATCCCTTTAATTTAACGGGTATTCTC
>JBIKOE010000038.1:0-19438 GCA_044358215.1 Crocinitomicaceae bacterium | reverse complement strand
TAATCTCTACTCGTTATGTTCCAATAGATGATCTAGGTGAGGCACAATTTGGAGAAGATCTAACGCCAGGAGTTTATTTTGTGCTTGTAAAGCAAGAAAATAATCGCCAAACACTGCGAATGATTAAGTATTAGTAATGCTTAAATGATTTTATGTTTTGCCATTGAATTAATTTAAAATAATAAAAAAATTAAGTTAGTTATAGGTAATAAACCTTGTTGATTTCTTTGCATATTTTTTTAAATTGGAAAACATCTAAGTTTCCAAAACAAAGAGATTTTGTACTTTTAGAGAATGTTATCAAAATTACCAGATGTTGGGACTACTATCTTCACCACTATGTCAAAAATGGCAGGAGATTATAATGCAATAAATCTTTCTCAAGGATTCCCAAACTTTCCTACGGATGAAATCTTAATAGAATTAATAAGGCAAAATGCAGGGGCGAATATTCATCAATATGCCCCAATGGCCGGCCTTCCAAGTTTATTAGAAGGGATTTCAAACTTGGTTCATAAATGTTATAAAAGGGATTTAAATCCAACAGAAAATATTTTGGTTACTGCAGGAGCAACCCAAGCTATTTTTACAACAATTCAAGCGTTAGTTCACAAAGGAGATGAAGTTATCATTTTAGATCCAAGTTATGATTGCTATGAGGCACCGATTATTCTTGCAGGAGCTAAGCCCATAAGAATTCCTTTAAATGATTTATTTCTACCAGATTGGGGAAATATATTAAAGCAAACAAATGATAAAACACGCTTAATTATAACAAATAATCCACATAATCCAAGTGGATCAGTTTGGTCAGAAAATGACATTCATTTACTAGAAAAACTAATCTTAAAACACCCGAATTTAACTGTTTTATCGGATGAAGTGTATGAATTTATAACCTTTGAAAAACCTTATTTTTCTGTTAATTCATCAGAGATTTTAAGAGATCGATCTGTAGTTGTTTCTTCATTTGGAAAAACATTCCATATTACAGGTTGGAAAATTGGCTATATAATTGCACCAGAAAAATTAATGATAGAAATAAAAAAAGTACATCAGTTTTTAGTTTTTTCAGTAAATAGTCTGGCCCAAGCATGTATAAGTGATTATTTGAAAGTAACAAAAGTAGAATCCTTAGGCGACTTCTATAAAATAAAGCGGGACTTTTTCAGAGAAAAAATGAAAAGTAGTCGTTTTGAATTATTTCCCTGCGACGGAACCTATTTTCAAATAGCTTCATATAAATATATATCAAGTGAAAACGACCTTGATTTTAGCAAGCGTTTGATAAAAGAATTTGGGGTGGCGGCGATTCCTTTGTCTGTATTTAACGGAAATCAAGACGACCAAAAATTAATTCGTTTTTGTTTTGCAAAAGATGAACAAACACTGATTTCAGCAACAGAGCGCTTATGCAAAATTTAAGAGTTACTATTTTTCAGGTTGATCAAATTTGGGAAGATAAGTCCGCAAATTATAGTTTGTACAATACGCTTTTTGAAAAAATGATAGATTCAGATCTTGTTCTTTTACCAGAACTTTTTCATACAGGATTTAGCATGAACTCAAACAAGTTAGCCGAAGAATGGGGGAAATCTGAAGGCGTCAATTTTTTAAAGTTTTGGGCAAATAAAAGAAATACTGCGATTTATACATCTCTAATGATTTCAGAGAATGGAAAAGATTACAATCGTGGAGTTTTTGTGTTCCCAAATGGGGATGTATCCCATTACGATAAAAGAAAGTTGTTCACCCTTTCAGGAGAGCATAATCATTATATTCCTGGGAAAAAACAAACAATCGTTTCTTATTTAGGTTGGAATATTAATCTTCAAATTTGCTATGATTTGCGTTTCCCTGAACTATGTCGTAATCATATTATTGACGAAAAACCTTCATATGACCTACTTCTTTATGTTGCAAACTGGCCTGAGAAAAGAATAGAACATTGGACTACACTTTTAAAAGCTAGAGCAATCGAAAATCAAGCGTATGTAATTGGAGCAAATAGAATTGGACTTGATGGAAAAGATTTATTTTATTCTGGAGGTTCATCTATTTGTGATCCAAATGGTAACACTATGGAATTAAAAGTAGAATCTCAAGAAATACAAAGTGTTATTCTTTCTATTGAGGATTTAAATATAATTCGCGAAAATCTTCCTTTTTTAAAGGACCAAGATTAAGACTTTTAACTAAAACAAAAAATCATTATAGGGATAGCGAATACGAAATATTGCCTTTACCTCTTCGTACAAGACAGACTTTAATTCTTCGACATTTTCTTTTTCTTGAGCTGAAATAAATACGCATTTTGTCTTATTCATTTTCGCCATCCAAGATTTTTTTAGGCTTTCTAAAGTTGTGATTTCTACTAAATCTTCAACAAGATCGTCATTTTTTGGGGCTTGATAAGCATCAATTTTATTAAACAAAATAATTGTTGGTTTTTCAGTTTTATCAATTTCATTTAATGTTTCATTTACCACATTAAAATGATCTTCAAAATTAGGATGAGAAATATCAAGTACATGAATCAATAAATCAGCTTCCCGGACCTCATCTAAAGTAGATTTAAAGGATTCCATTAATTGCTTCGGTAATTTCCGAATAAAACCAACTGTGTCTGTTAATAGCAAGGGCATGTTTTCAATTACGACCTTTCGAACGGTAGTGTCCAGCGTAGCAAAGAGTTTGTTTTCTGCAAAAACATCCGCCTTTGAAAGCAAGTTCATCACAGTGCTTTTTCCAACATTTGTATACCCAACTAAAGCCACTCGAACCAATTGCCCACGATTTCCTCGTTGAATTCCCATTTGCTTGTCAATGTCTTTCAAGCGTTCTTTCATAAGTGAAATTCGCATTTGAATAATCCTTCTATCGGTTTCAATTTGAGATTCTCCTGGTCCACGCATTCCAATTCCCCCTTTTTGTCGCTCAAGGTGTGTCCACATTCTTGTTAAACGGGGAAGCATGTACTGCAATTGAGCTAATTCAACCTGAGTTTTGGCATGAAATGTTTTGGCGCGGCTTGCAAAAATATCTAGAATTAAAATTGTACGATCTAAGACCTTGCATTCTAATTCTCGTTCAATGTTGCGTAATTGGGATGGCGAAAGTTCATCGTCAAAAATTACTAAGTCGATATCTGCGGCTTTAATGTACTGTTTTATTTCCTCTAATTTTCCTGTTCCAACATAGGTTTTGGGGTTAGGATACGGAAGTTTTTGAAGAATTCGATGCTTTGTTATGGCACCCGCCGTCTCAGCAAGAAACTCCAATTCATCAATGTGTTCTATGGCAATTTCTTCGGTAATGTCTGCATGAATTACGCCAACTAATAGGCAATGTTCTTCTTTGGCATCGGAAGTAAGATGTCCTTCGCTCATTATTTCCTTAAAGATAGAACATGATTGACAACCAATTCCTGATTTTCCTTTGTTCCTAAAAGTTCATTCATTGGAGGCATTGCATTTTTTCCTTTCGCTAAAATTTCATTGATTTCGGCGATACTAAGTGTCGATTTTGAGAGATCTTTTGCTCCAGAAGAACCTAATTTTCCGTCTTCTCCATGGCATGAAGCACAATACAAGATAAATAAATTTGCGGATTTTTGAGCAGGTGTTTCTTGTGGAATTGTATTTTTTTTATCTGGCTCATTTGAACAAGCAAACAAAATACTGACTAATAAAAAAGCAACTAGTTTTAAAACCATCCCCCACCAAGAATTGATCTAAATGGCCAAGGAATGAATAATAAAATAATTATCAATCCAAGTGTATAAAATATGCGAATAGCTTTAAATTTATCCGTATAATTTTCCCTGCGTTTTGCTTTGCTATATCCAATCGTAATAAGGGTAATCGCCAATAACATTCCTACTAAATGCTCCATTCCATAAAATCGAAGTAAGGGATTTTTCATCCAACCATCAATAAATTGAACTTTATCAGAAAGAAAATATTGGAATAAGCCAATTACCAATTGAAGGTGAACAGTAATCAAAGCAAATAAATTTATCATTTTATGCTTCTTCTCGAATGATTTAGCAGTAAAAGCATTTACTATTGCGAGGACTAAAAATAGTAGTACTAGCCAACGAAGTCCCGAATGACTGTGATTTAAAATAGAATTTAAGGTTTGCATAAAAATAGTTTAATCATTTAACTTTAAAACTGCTAAGAAAGCTTCTTGTGGCACTTCAACACGACCAACTTGTCGCATACGTTTTTTACCTTCTTTTTGTTTTTCTAATAATTTTCGTTTTCTAGAAATATCGCCACCATAGCATTTTGCAGTAACGTCTTTGCGTAAAGCTTTTATCGTTTCACGAGCAATAATTTTTGCTCCTATCGCTGCTTGAATTGGAATTTCAAATTGCTGGCGTGGTATTAATTCTTTTAATTTTAAGCAGATTCGTTTTCCAAGATTAAAGGCATTGCTTCTGTGAACAAGCGCGGAGAGTGCGTCTACTTGTTCGGCATTCAGTAAAAGATCCATTTTAATTAAATCTGATTCACGGTAGCCAATTGGATGATAATCAAAGGATGCATAGCCACGGGAAACAGATTTTAAGCGATCATAAAAATCAAAAACAATTTCCGCCAAGGGCATTTCAAATGAAATTTCAACGCGGTCTTGGGTTAAATAAATTTGATTGGTTAATTCACCTCTTTTTTCAATACACAAGGTCATAATAGAACCGACATATTCTGTTTTTGTAATAACCTGTGCTTTGATATATGGCTCTTCAATTCTTTGCATTCCAGAAGGGTCTGGTAATTCAGAAGGGTTATTTACAATTATTGCTTTATCCGGATCTTTTCGCATATAAGATTTGTACGAAACATTTGGAACAGTTGTAATAACTGTCATATTGAACTCTCTTTCTAAGCGTTCTTGGATAATTTCCATGTGCAACATCCCTAAAAAGCCACAGCGAAAGCCGAAGCCTAAAGCAGCTGAAGATTCTGGCTCAAATACCAGGGAAGAGTCATTTAATTGTAATTTCTCCATGGAATAACGCAATTCTTCATAATCTTCGGTATCTACAGGATAAATTCCTGCAAAAACCATTGGTTTTACATCTTCAAAACCCTTAATTGCAGTAAGACATGGATTTTCTGCTAAGGTAATTGTGTCGCCAACTTTCACTTCATTGGCTTGCTTGATCCCCGAAATAATATAGCCTACATCTCCCGCACGAACTTCCTTTTTTGGTAATAAATCCATTTTTAAAATGCCAATTTCATCAGCATGATAATCTCTTCCTGTATTTAAAAAGCGTATTTTTTGACCTTTTTTCAAAACACCATTACGGATTCTATAATAAGCAATAATTCCTCTAAATGGATTAAATACAGAATCGAAAATCATGGCTTGTAAGGGCGCATTTTCATCTCCTTTTGGAGCAGGAATTCGATTGATAACAGCATCTAAGATTTGGTCAACTCCCAAGCCTGTTTTACCAGAAGCTTGGATAATATCTTCGATTTTACAACCGATTAATTCAATTATTTGATCCGAGACTTCCTCTGGCATTGCGCCGGGTAAATCCATTTTGTTTAGTATCGGAATTATTTCTAAATCGTGCTCCAAGGCAAGATATAAATTGGAAATCGTCTGCGCCTCAATTCCTTGAGATGCATCTACGATTAATAACGCACCCTCGCATGCTGCAATTGATCTGGAAACTTCATAGGAAAAATCTACATGTCCAGGGGTATCGATTAAGTTTAAAATATAATCTTGACCCTCGTGCTTGTAATCCATTTGAATAGCATGACTTTTTATCGTGATGCCTCGCTCGCGCTCTAAGTCCATGTTATCCAATGCTTGAGCTTGCATATCGCGATCTGCAATTGTATTTGTTACTTGCAATAATCGATCTGCCAAAGTGCTTTTACCATGGTCGATGTGTGCGATAATACAAAAATTACGGATGTGTTTCATGTTCAGTCTGCAAAAATACACTATTTTAAAGAGAATTCAACGTTTTCATTCTTAGATAAAGTTGTTGAAAAGGGATACTAATAAAACCGATTTATTGATACTTCCTTAGAAATTGTTCCCTCGCCAAGTAAATACTCTGCCATCTCTCTTGCTAATGTTGGAGCCATAAGATATCCTTTTGCGCCTAAACCATTAAATATAAATAGTTTTTTGTGGATTTTATGTTGCCCTAAAACAGGTCTTCTATCTAATACTGTCGGACGAATCCCAGCAACTTGATCGATAACTTCTACAGGTAAATCAGAAATTACTGAAAAATTCTCAAGCAACAATTCTCGTGCTTCCTTTGTGGTATTTAATGAGCCGTCTTCCCATTCATAAGTTGCACCTATTTTAAAGGTATTATTCTCCAAAGGCAAAACAAAAGTCTTACGATTTAAAGATTCATTTTCTGGTAAGTCTTTACAGCTAATTGTAAGGGTTTGACCCTTTGTTTTTTCTATTGGAATATCAGAGAAATAAGGCATTTCCCCATTATTTGAGCCACAGCAAAAAATAATTTTATCATATAAAATATCTTTATAAATACCTCCTTCAGCATTAAAGTCCTTTTCACTAAAATTTTCCTTAAGCAACAGCCCCAAGGAGTCAAAATAGTTAATTTGAGAAGTATAGTAAGTTTGTGCTTCAATCCAAAAGGCCTGCTTTACACGACCACTTCCAAAATCATTTTTGGTTAATGAATAATTAAAATCTTCAGCAGTAAGGATTTCTAAATATGCTGAATACTCTTTTTCAAATTGTCTTTTTTCCCAAAACTCCTTTTCTTGAAGTGAGGAAAATAAACGTCTTAAAAACAAAGGTCTTATTAATTTGATGTTTAAATCATCTTCAAGATTTTTATAATATGCTATTGCCTCTTTTAAAAAATCGTCAACACGCCATGATTTATTCATACGACGAAAAACCATTGGATTGATTATTCCAGCGGCAATTGCTGTCGAATTATTTTGACCCGAATCGATAAGGGTAACTTGCTGCTGTTTTTCAAGAAGCCGTTGGGCCAAAGAGGTACCAGCTAGACCAGCACCTACTATTAAAATTGATAGCTTTTCCAAGGATTATTTTGCGATTGCTAAACTAATAATACTTATCTTAAGTTCAGGATTATTTGCTAATAATTCTCTTGCGAGGGCTTCAATTGTTGCGCCAGTTGTGACCACATCATCCACAATAGCAACGTGTTGAAATGGAATGGCAGTTGTTGTTCCACCAAAAATTGCTGCGACATTTTCCCAACGCTGAAATCGGTCTTTTTTTGTTTGACTTTCAGTATGCTTTATTTTTTTAATGCTTTTTTGAACAATAGGAATAGCTAAGACCTTAGAAATACCAGCTGCAATTTTTTCACTTTGATTGTATCCACGTAAAAATTCTTTTTTAGGATGTAATGGAACTGGAATTAGAGCTTGAATATCACACAATAAATTATTCTCCTTTAATTTTTTACCAATGATATGCCCCATAAAAATCCCCAAATTAGCTTTGTTTTGATACTTTAAAGCATGAAGTATTTTTTGTGATGGCTTATCTTGTTCAAAATATAACAAAGCATAAGTCTTCTGAATAGAAACCCTTCCCCAAAAAATTTTATCTAATGGACTAGGTTCATGCGCAGCTTCAAAATAGGTAAATGTCAACTGAGCGAAACAAAAATGACATAAATGTTCTTCCGATCTGCTTAATTCGCAAGAACAGGATAAGCACAAATTTGGAAAGATAAGATGAGAAAATCCCCCGAAAAATAATTTGGTGTTTTCTTTAAATTTTCTGAAGGGTTTATCCATCCTACATTTTTCGTATTTGAACATTAATATGTTTAAAACCTTTATCGAAAATACTAATTTTCTTTTTAAAATCACATTAATTTTAAACTCTCATTAAGTATCATTTTTTTTAAATAAAACGCTCTTTTTAAAAAGAAAATTTATTAAAAAAATTTGTGCGGGCATGTGGATATCTTTCTTCGAGGTGTTAATAATCGCTGAAGATATTGGTAGAGATAGGATGTAAAGAATGAGTGTTGAAAACATTAAAAATTTGTTAATTTCTTTAATTTTTTTGACCAATATTTTTAACAAAATTTGTATGCTTCTTGTTACTTAAGTGAAATCCTTAAAAATTTCATTCTACAGCCAAAAAAAGAGGAAACAAAAACAAGTGCTGGGGTGTTAAAATCTGAAATCAGGAATCTGATTTTGATATTTTTATCATTTTAAAAACCTAAATAAAAATAAAATAATGTCTTCAAAACACGAACCAATTTTAGAGTCCAATAACAGTCGCTTTGTATTATTTCCAATTCAGCACGATGATATTTGGAGTTTTTATAAGAAAGCAGAAGCTAGTTTTTGGACTGCAGAAGAAATAGATCTTGGGGCAGATATAACAGATTGGGAGAACAAACTCACAAATGATGAACGGCATTTTGTTAAACATGTTTTAGCTTTCTTTGCAGCATCTGATGGTATTGTAAATGAAAATTTAGCCGAGCATTTTTTATCAGAAGTACAGTATACGGAAGCTAAATTTTTCTATGGTTTTCAAATTACCATTGAAAATATTCATTCTGAAACCTACTCACTTTTGATAGATACCTATATCAAAGATACCGCGGAGAAAAAACATCTTTTTAATGCGATTGATACAATGGATTGTGTCAAGAAAAAAGCTGATTGGGCTTTGCGTTGGATTGATAAAGGCTCTTACGCGGAAAGACTGGTTGCTTTCGCTGCTGTTGAAGGTATTTTCTTTTCAGGTTCTTTTTGCTCGATTTTTTGGCTTAAAAAGCGGGGATTAATGCCTGGACTTTCTTTTTCAAATGAATTAATTTCAAGAGATGAAGGATTACATTGTGATTTCGCTTGTCTTTTGTATACAAAACACCTTGTGAATAAGTTGTCAAAAGAGCAGGTTAGAGAAATAATTATGGATGCTGTGACAATTGAAAAAGAATTTGTTACAGATGCAATCCCGGTAAGATTAATTGGTATGAATAGCGACTTGATGAGTCAATATATAGAGTTTGTCGCAGACCGCTTGCTAACAGAACTAGGTAATGAAAAAGAATACAATGCTACAAATCCATTTGATTTTATGGAAATGATTTCGTTGCAGGGAAAAAGTAATTTTTTCGAAAAAAGAGTTGGGGAATATCAGAAAGCCGGTGTATTAGCAGGAAAAGGCAATCTGGAATTCTCTACCGAGGAAGAATTTTAAGTTAGAATTAAAAAAATAGAATATGTACGTAGTAAAGAGAGATGAGAAAAAAGAAGCAGTAAAATTCGATAAAATTACTGCTAGGATTATTAAAATGTGTTACGGATTAGATCCGCTTGTCTCACCTGAATCTGTTGCAATGAAAGTCATTGAAGGGATATACGATGGCGTATCTACTAGCGACTTAGATAATTTAGCAGCAGAAGTTGCCGCTGCAAAAACAATAGATCACCCAGACTATGCTTTACTAGCTTCTCGAATAGCTGTTTCAAATCTTCATAAAGAAACAAAAAAGACTTTTTCAGAAGTAATGAGCGATTTGTATTATTATATTGACCCGAAGACAAACCAAAAAGCTTCTTTGCTAGCTGATGATGTTTTTAATATAATCCAAGAGCACAAAGAAACACTGGATTCAAGTATAATTTACGATAGAGATTTTAGATACGATTATTTTGGCTTTAAGACCTTAACGCGTTCTTACTTAATGAAATTAAACGGCAAAATTGCTGAGCGACCACAACAAATGTTGATGCGCGTTGCGCTGGGAATTCATAAGAGTGATGTTGAAAGTGCCATAAAAACGTATCACTTGATGTCTGAAGGCTGGTTCACACACGCCACGCCTACCTTGTTTAATTCAGGAACTCCCAAACCTCAAATGTCATCTTGTTTTCTTTTAACGATGAAAGAAGATAGTATTGAAGGTATATACGAAACGCTTAAAGCTTGCGCTCAAATATCTCAATCAGCAGGAGGAATAGGACTTTCAATTCACAATATACGCGCAACAGGTTCTTATATTAAAGGCACAAATGGTACGTCAAATGGAATCGTTCCAATGCTTCGTGTTTTTAATGATACAGCGCGCTACGTTGATCAAGGTGGTGGGAAAAGAAAAGGTTCCTTTGCAATGTATATTGAACCATGGCACGCAGATGTATTTGATTTCCTAGACCTAAAGAAAAATCATGGAAAAGAAGAGCAACGAGCACGCGACTTATTTTTTGCTCTTTGGATTCCAGACTTATTTATGCAGCGCGTAAAAGAAAATGGTGAATGGACCTTGATGTGTCCGCATGAATGCCCCGGTCTCTCGGATGTTCACAGTGCAGAATTCGTTGCTTTATATACAAAATACGAGCAGGAAGGAAAAGGAAGGAAAACAATAAAAGCACAAGACTTATGGTTTAAAATTTTAGAGTCTCAAATTGAGACTGGAACACCATACATGCTATACAAAGATGCTGCAAATTCAAAATCAAATCAGCAAAATTTAGGAACAATCAAATCCTCAAATTTATGTACTGAAATTATTGAATATACTGCTCCTGATGAAATTGCAGTTTGTAACCTGGCGTCCTTGGCTCTTCCTAAGTATGTTACTGAAGAGAAAACCTTTGATCATGATAAATTATTCGAGGTAACCTACCAGGCGACTTTGAATCTAAACAAAATCATTGATGAAAATTTCTATCCTGTTGAAGCGGCTAAAAATTCAAATTTGCGCCATCGACCAATTGGATTGGGCGTTCAAGGCTTAGCCGACACCTATATTTTAATGGGCTTTCCATTTGAATCAGATGAGGCGAAAAAATTGAATAAAGAAATTTTTGAAACAATCTATTATGCGTCAATGACAGCATCTAAAGATCTTTCAAAGGAGCTTGGCCCTTACTCAACATACGAAGGGTCACCAGTTTCAAAAGGTATATTTCAACCAGATATGTGGGGAGTTACTCCATCGACACGCTGGGAATGGAACGTCTTAAAAGAAGAGGTGCTGAAATATGGTGTTCGAAATTCTCTTTTACTTGCGCCAATGCCAACAGCATCTACAGCTCAAATTTTAGGAAATAACGAATGCTTTGAGCCTTATACATCAAATATTTATACACGTAGAGTATTATCAGGTGAATTTATTATTGTAAATAAGCACTTACTAAAAGACTTGGTAAAAGCAGGATTGTGGAATAAAGATATGCGTCAGAAAATAATGACTGCAAATGGCTCTGTTCAAAACATAAAAGAGGTTCCACAAAATCTAAAAGCCCTTTACAAAACTGCTTGGGAAATTTCGCAGAAAGCGATTATAGAACAATCTGCTGATAGAGGGGCATACATTTGCCAAAGTCAATCCTTAAATATTTTCATGGAAAATGCCAATTTTGGAAAGTTAACATCAATGCACTTCTATGGTTGGGAAAAAGGACTGAAGACAGGAATGTACTATCTAAGAACAAAGGCGGCAACTGATGCTATTAAATTTACAGTTGAAAAAACCATTGCAGCTGAACCAGCATCTTTAGATGTTGAAACGCAACAAGCAGAAATCGCCTGTTCTTTAGATGATCCTGAAAATTGTGAAATGTGCTCAGGGTAGTATTAAACCCAGTAAATTAGAACTTTTATTTCTTTTTCAATTGCTCTTTAATGAAAAGCTCTAAAGCCGCAACCATAGATGGGGCTTTTGGATGTGGAGCATGAACATCTAATCTCAGATCGTGTTTTATTACAGCACTTGCAGTTGTTGGACCAAATGCAGCAATAGCAGTATTATTTTGTTTAAAGTCAGGGAAATTTACAAACAAGGACTTAATACCTCCGGGGCTAAAAAACACTAATATATCATAATATACATCCTCGAGATCTGAAAGATCAGAAGCTACAGTTCGGTAGAGAATAACTTTACTAAAGGGGATGCCCTGTTCTTCTAAGGTAGCTGGAATGTTGTCGCGTAAAATATCAGTGCAAGGGAGTAAATATTTTTCAGTTTTATGTTTTTTCATGATATCGGTAAGCTCTAAAATGGTTTGCTTACCATAAAATATCTTTCGCTTCCTATAACTTACATATTTTTGGAGATACAATGCGATTGCTTCTGAAATACAGAAATATTTCATTGTGTCAGGAACTTCAAAACGTGTTTCTTTCGCTATTCGGAAGAAGTGATCAACTGCAACTTTTGAAGTTAAAATAATAGCTGTTTGTTCACTAAGATTTACTCGTTGAGATCTAAAGTCTTTTGAGTCAACGCTTTCAACCTTGATAAAAGGGCGAAAATCTATCTTTAATTTATACTTAGTAGCTAAATCAAAGTAGGGGGACTTTTCTCCTTCAGGTTTTGGTTGTGAGACCAATATTGTTTTTATCGCCAAGGTAAACGCTAATTAAGTTATTTAAGCATCTATATAGTTCTAAAAATAAACTAAATCCTGGAGCACTAAATTGTAAAGCAGCAAGGATGGCATTATCTCTAAAGTGCAAAGATATAAAAATAAATAATACCATTTTATCCCCATTTTATGACAAAGAAAAATACCTTTGATATATCGGAATGCAAAAAGTGTTAATAAGATAATAAAATAAAAACGAGAAACAGTAAGTGTCGATTGTTGGTTTAGCGCCCAAATCAATGCAATTATTAAAAACAGTAAGCCTGCCATATGCCAAATTTGTTTTGTTAAAACACCTATTTCCTCAGAAACCATATGTTCTCCACTTAAAAGTGCTACCAGGCGAAAACTTATTTGTTGTATAATAATTAAATAGGCGCTAAAACACAGAGCATAAATTAGAGCTTCATTTCCAGAAACAAAATTTGTAAAAGCTAGAAAAAAACAAATTGTTAAAGAAAGAATAAAATTAATATTAAGAAGAATAGAAGCGGCAAAGCCGATTCGGTTTTCATCATTAAAATTGTTTTCAATCAATTTAAATCGAAAGAAACTCTTTGTAATACTTCTAAATAAATTTGAATTATTGAATTTACTTAGGGCAATTGTTGTAACACAAAAGAGTAAAATTGCCAATATTATTTTTATTGATTCGTTGCCTCTTTCAGTAATTTGTAAACTAACTGCAATAATATTTGTTGTAATTTTCATCAAGAACAAAATTAATTAGAAAATGAATGCTATGCGCAATTTAAGAATTACTTACTTTTGTAGCATAAATATCATTCTTTAGAAATAATATTGATTATGAAAACAGATCTATACAACCATCCAGACCACTATGCAATGGATGATTTATTATCCGAAGAACACAAATTAGTTCGTGATGCTGCAAGAGCGTGGGTGAAGAAAGAGGTTTCACCAATAATTGATGAGCACTATGAAAAAGCAACTTTTCCAATGCACTTATTAAAAGGTCTTGGCGAAATAGGCGCTTTTGGACCTTATATTCCGGAAGAATACGGTGGTCCGGGATTAGATCAGATTTCATATGGCTTAATAATGCAAGAATTGGAGAGATGCGACTCGGGCTTACGTTCTACTGCTTCTGTTCAATCTTCTCTAGTAATGTACCCCATTTGGAAATATGGCTCAGAGGAACAAAAACAAAAATACTTAAGAAAGTTAGCAAGCGGAGAAATGATGGGGTGTTTTGGGCTAACAGAACCAGATTATGGCTCTAATCCGGGCGGAATGATTAGTAATTTTAAAGATGCGGGAGACCATTTAATTTTAAATGGTGCTAAAATGTGGATTTCCAATTCTCCATTTGCTGATATTGCTATTGTTTGGGCAAAAGATGAAACAGGGAGAATTCATGGATTAATAGTTGAACGTGGGATGGAAGGATTTTCAACGCCAGAAATGCATGGAAAATTATCGTTGAGGGCTTCTGCTACAGGAGAATTGATTTTTGATAATGTAAAAGTGCCAAAAACAAATATATTGCCTGGTAGATCAGGCTTAGGTGCACCTCTAAGTTGTTTGGATTCTGCTCGATTTGGAATTGCTTGGGGAGCACTCGGTGCTGCAATGGATTGCTATGATCAAGCTTTACGCTATTCAAAAGAAAGAACACAATTTAATGTTCCAATTGGTGCTTTTCAGTTAATTCAAAAAAAATTAGCCGAAATGATTACAGAAATTACAAAAGCACAGCTTTTAACACTTCGTTTAGGACAATTGCGCAATGAAGGAAAAGCAACAACAGCTCAAATTTCAATGGCCAAAAGAAATAATGTTGAAATCGCTTTAAACATTGCGCGTGAAGCACGCCAAATTCATGGCGGAATGGGAATTACTAGCGAATATTCAATGATGCGTCACATGGCAAATTTAGAGTCTGTAGTAACGTATGAAGGAACTCACGATATTCATTTATTAATTACAGGAATGGAAGTGACAGGGATTTCTGCATTCACTAGAGAAATGCCCTAGTAGATATCTTCTTCGATATTTTTATCCCCTCTTAATATTCTAATCCGCTTTATTGTTTCAGCACCGTAAAAACTTCCTTTGTAATCAATAGCTAGTTTTTTATAGTACTCCAAAGCTTTATCTTTATCTAATAGTATTTGCTCGTAAATGTCGCCTAATCTGAAAAGTGCATCATCTGCAAAAATATCCTTGGAATAAAATTTAATAATATCTTCGTAAAGCATGCAAGATTCAGCCCACTTTCCTTGCATTTCCATAGCTTTAGCTTTACGATATAGAATGTCATCTGCCAGTGAATGAAGAGGATAATTCAATTGGATACTGTCAAAAAGTGTGAATGCTTCTAAATATTTGTGCTGTTCAATAAGTAATTCTGCTGAAGAGAACCAAGTCATCGCTGTATAATTACTATCTAATCCAAAATTTTCTGTAATTGAAACGGATAAGTTCATAGCGTCATTTGCAATAATTTTAGAGGTAGATTCCTTCAGAATATTCAATTGACTCTGCGCAAAATCAAATTCGCCATCAAAATAAAAAATACGAGCGTTTTTATACTTTGCCTCATCGCCTATAGCTTCAAACTTAAAATCTTTATCTATCTGCATATACAGTAGCGACGCCTCCCAAATATCACCTTTCAGTACTTCAATGTCTGCTAACTGCATTTTTAGCTGAGCTCTTTGGATATCTGTTAAACTTTGTACTAAGATTGCATCTTGCAAAATTACTATTGCCTCAGCAGCACGAGCTGCATAAAATGCTAAAATATGAGCCTGCTCATTTAAAATACCTATTGTAAATTTTGTTTTACCTAGTCGTGCCAAAACAGAACTGTAGTCTGCTAAAGTAGCATCAATTTCAACTTGACTAAATGCTCGATTTGTTGTGAGCTCTGTGAATCTAGAATTGAGTAATAGCTTTTGCCCCTCTATGTAATATTGATTATCTGAACCTAAGGATATTAAATAATTAAAACAATTTCTTGCGATATTATATGATTTATTCTCTAAACAAATATTACCTAAGTCTAAAACTCTAGAACCATCTCCCTGGATTCTTTTGTCTAAGGCAACCACTTGCGTAAATGCTGAACTAAAATTTTTATTTTGAACGAATAACCAAATAAGCATTTCAGAATAAATAAAATTTGAATTATCCGCTTGTATTTTTTGAAGTAAAATTTCTTTTAAAATTAAATAGTCTTTCCCATCACTTTTACTTAAATCAATTCTGGAGGAAATAGCATTTTGAATGGATTCAAACATAGATGGCTGCAAAATCAAGTAATTAATATACTCTTCTATCATTAAACGGTTATTTCCTGTTAGAGAATATAAATCTGCATATTGAAAATTGAAAGGGTAATAAGCAGCATTTTTTTTACCTTTATCCAAGACTTTTTTTGCAAGGTCAAATTTTCTTTTGCCTACAAATAATTGGAATAGATTAATTATTTCTCCGGGATCTGCTGAAACAACTGAAAGTAATTCTTCATAGACTTTAGCAGATTTTTGGGGCTCATCGATGTCTTCATAAAATTGACCTAATACCACTTGAATTTCCATGTCATTCTTATTCTGAGAAATGTACTTTTTAATGGTCTTTTCAGCAGTTTTGAAATCTTTTATTTGTACCAAGCACTGCAAATACCGTGTAAAATAAATTTTTGTGCTTTGTGAACTGTATAGTTTTTCATAATATGAAGTTGCTTTATCAAATTCACCATTTATAAAATAATGCTGAGCCAATTGAATATCTGTTTCTGATTGAGCGGACAAAATAAACGAGCGAAGTAAAAAAGTAAAAATTATAAGGTTTCTCATAGTTATTTATCCTTAAATTTTTCTTCTAAACGAATTGAATAGTCATTTAATACAGGGTGTAGACTATCATAAGCAATCGTAAATTCTTTCTTTTTATAAATGTACTCGTCCAATAAAATTTTAATTTTTTTTGTTTTATTCTTCTCAAAAGAAATATATTCGTCATACTTTTCACGTTGCCCAAAGCCATTTATTACATCGGATTTAAGTTTTCTTAATGCTATTTTTTCTTCCCGTAATGCTAGCCTTATTTTTTCGTAATCGCCATCTAAAATCATTAATGATTTTCGTGCTGCTTTGTAGGAGTTCATTTTTTTAGCAAATTGATAATCTATTGTATCTGTAAAATAATATGATTTTATTCTTTTTATCACAGTATAAACTGCTAGCTTTTTTTCGGGGACATTACTAATTTTATTTTGAGTCTGAGCTATTTTTAGTTTTTCAACTGAATTAGTTAATCCATTTATTTTTTTTACTTGTCTGTCTTTTTCAATATCAGAGCAGGAGAATAAAAAACTAAAAATGACTAAAAGAATACCAAAACGCATAGCTATAGACTTATAAAGTAAAAAACGAAAAAAAGCCACATTTGTTTTAACTAAAAAATAGGATTTTAATGCTAATTAATAGGATAATAACTGCAACATATAAAAGTAATAATTAAAGCAAGGGACCAACCACTGTAAACTTCTAAAGGTGTGTGTCTTTGAAGAAAAAGACGAGAAGAAAGACAAAGTCCTGATGCAATAATTGCAAAAGCAAAAAATAAGATGGGAAAACCATCATTTTCAAGCATAAAAATTGCAAGATACCCAACTAAAATTCCTGCTCCTCCTCCATGCAACGATATTTTTATCCAGCGATTAATTATCATAAAAAGCGAAGTTACAATTGCGCCCGACAAAGGAAGAGCATAAAAATATTTTGGGAGAATATTATTTGGTGCCTTAAAAATAAACAAAGTGAAAAGAACCATGCAATAAGCAAACATAATTAAGAGAGGAAAATTGCGTTCTTTAGAATCTTCAATGTCTATTGTAGATATTATTTTTCGTTTGTGTAAAAGATAGAATGATATTCCTGGGGCAAGTGCACTAAAAAGAAAAAAGATTATTAATAGTTGACCTTTTAGGTCTAATGGTATTTGATACATTCCTTTACCTGAAAGTGATAGTTCTTCGCTAGGAATATATAAACTAAGATATAAACCGTAAAAAGGCATTAGTAAAGGCAAAAAAAGCCATGAAAAGATATGAGCTAGTGTTTTTTTCATTACAGTTCTTTTCTCATTCGTGCAACGGGAAAGTTTAATTGCTCTCGGTATTTTGCTACTGTTCGTCGGGCAATATTGTATCCTTTTTCATTTAATAAGTCCATTAATTTTTCATCTGTCAATGGTATTTTTTTGCTTTCAGAATTAATTGCTTCTGACAAAATCTTTTTCACTTCTCTTGTAGATACTTCTTCCCCGCTATCGGTAGAGAGCGATTCTGAGAAAAAATATTTTAATGGATAAATCCCAAAATTTGTCTGTACATACTTACTATTTGATACGCGAGAAATTGTAGAAATATCTAAGTTTACAATATCTGCAATGTCCTTTAAAATCATCGGTCGTAATTTAGCTTCATCTCCAGATAAAAAATAAGCAAATTGATAATTCATAATTGCATTCATCGTTAATAATAATGTTTGCTGTCTTTGTTTAATTGCATCAATAAACCATTTTGCCCCATCTAATTTTTGACGGACAAAAGAAACAGCTTCTTTGTCAGATTTTGTTGTCTTTGCACCCTCAGAATAAGAACGAAGCATGGATTCATATTCCCGACTAACTTTCAAGGAGGGAGCATTTCGACTATTCAATGATAATTCTAACCTGCCTTCAGTTTCATTAATTACAAAATCGGGTGTAATTTGCAATTGATTTTTTGCGGATTCACGTAAAGAACCTCCTGGTTTGGGATTTAATCTTAAAATTTCATCAACAGCATCTTTTAAATCCTTGTCTTCAATTTCAAGTTTAAGTGCTATTTTATCGTAATGTTTTTTTGTGAATTCTTCGAAGAAATCTTCTAATATTTTTTTTGCTGTAAAACGTGAAATGTCCCCGTCTTGCTTACGATTTATTTGTAATAATAAGCACTCTTGTAAACTTCGGGCGCCAACTCCAGCCGGATCAAAAGTTTGAATAAGCCCTAAAATACTTTTCACTTCTTGTTCTGAGGTAATTACATTCATGGAAAATGCGAGGTCATCAACAAGAGCTTCTAAGTCACGATTTAAATAGCCAGATTCGTCCAAATTGCCGATTAAAATATCTGCAATTATAAATTCAGTTTCATTTAATTCTAATAAATGTAATTGTTCGCTTAGTTTTTCTTGAAAACTTTGTTCCCCAGAAAGAGGAATTACACGTTCTTCATCATCCTTAGATTGATTGTTTGCATGTGTTTTATAATCTGCAATATCATCGTCTATGTAGTCCGAAAGATCGAATTCATCGTCTGTATCATTTTCTTCTGTGTCATCTTGATTGTCAAACTCATCTTCAAGTTCATCTGATCCCTCCTCTAATGCTGGATTTTCCTCAATCTCTTGTTTAATTCGCTGGTCTAATTCCATTGTTGGAACTTGCAACAATTTCATTAACTGAATTTGCTGTGGCGATAGGCGCTGTTCGAGTTTTTGTGAGAGAAATTGTTTTAATGCCATTTTGTTTGCTCAATACACTCAAAGATAAAGTATTTTGTATATTTTTCCCTTGAACTTTAGGATTAATTTACAATCTTTTGCTTGATTACCTGATATATTTCCCAAGTTGAGCGATCGTAGACATAGATTAAAATATGCATATTTGAAGCATTATAATTTCCATCTAATTGATTTGGAACGACAAAACTATAATTCACATAGTATTTACCATCTATTAAATCGGAATTTTCAAGAATTCTTCCAAACGCTTGATTATTAAGGTTTCCCCTATGAATATCTCGGTGTATATAATTCTCGTTGTGTGAATTATCACTCATTTTTTGATCTCCCACCAATGAATCTTCAATTATGTATGCAACTATCCCCAATTCATTTGACAATGATTGATTTAATTTTTCTACCTCAACATGCAAGAAAGCACCTTTTGTTTCCGCATAATAATTCAATTTTGATTGGATATTTACATTTAAAACATTTTCCGTAAGCTGG
>JBIKOE010000037.1:0-19504 GCA_044358215.1 Crocinitomicaceae bacterium | reverse complement strand
TATTTCCAGAGGTCGGTGCTGTATACTTGTTGAACTTGCATTCAAAATATCCTGGTTCCAAATTCAAAGGATCTACAACTTTAATGTTAATAGGACCTTTACCATAATCGTAAGTTGGATTTTCCATATAACCCTCACTTAAAATTGTGTTCAGAGTGCTGCTTGAGAAATCTATACTGCGATTACCATTGCCATAACCATCCATTCTTGTAATCTGTGGTGAAGAACCATACGAAATTAATTGGTCTGTTCCACCTGCTTCTGGCATTGGATTGTGGGGTACCGCAGATGTTGGTGAGATCGCAGTTCCATCATAGTTAATACGTGAGGAAATATATGGTGTCTTTTGACCATCTAAAAATAAAGGATCATTTGGATCGTATTTTTTAAATTGATTGAAAGCATAAGCAACAGCTACATAATAGTACGTTTTATGATTAATTAAGGTACGTTGACCTATAGCAAATGCATCCTCCGTAATTTTGAAACTATGCTTTATACCAACATTATCACCGTCAACTTTTTCAACAGGCACACTAAATCCTAAAGACTCATCAAACTGAAAATTAATTAAGCGAGAAACATTATCCTTGATATCACATTGAGCAACCAATCTTGCTTTTGTTGGGTCAGAAATATCTGCTACTGAAACATCTTCTTTTTTAAGTTGATAAATCTGATATCCTTGAAAACGATAAAAACGATCTACAGTAGGATCTGTAATGTTAATCTCATCTAGAACTTTATATTTCTCCTGATAATTATTAGAAGATGAAGGATTATCTATGAGTAAAATTAGTTCGTTATTCAGTTCTTGAATTGTAAGTTTTGGTGCATCCGGAGGAGAAAGAATTTTAAAACATGCATCAAACAAAGCCTGAGCTTTTGTATCTGCTCTTTTCATCGCTTCAACAGATGCAAAAATATCTCCGTCTAAGCTTCGGCCATAAACAATACCTACAGTTATATTATTTATTGCACCTGGCTTTAAAATAAAGGGACCTGCAGATTGAACAAATCTTCTATCACCAACAGGATTGTTACTCACGGTTTCATCCCATCCATTTGGAAAAAGACTTGTCATATCACTACCAGCAGTAGACCAACTTAAAGGGTCAGATTTACCAGGGAACATATAATCAGATAAGGTAGTAGTGGCCACACCGTTACCAGAACCTGCATAGCCTAAACCACCATAAACCATATCAGCACCGTTAGCCCACTTACCTCTCATAAAATTATAAAATTCTGCGGCAGGTCCAGGATCATTATATGGATATGCAGAAGTAGATGTAAAGTAAGTAAAGCGACGCATTCCAAATCGTTCATTATCAATTATTCCATCTGAATAACCAATACCAATTCCTTTATATACAATTCCATTATTTGTTAAGGCTTCAATTACTGATGGAACGACTTCTGTATCAGTTGCTGCATCATAATACGGACCTGGATTATCAACTCCATCAGCATCTTGGTAAGGCCCTTCAAAAAAGTCGCAACCTATTGCTGGTGGATTTAAACCATATCCTAATTTACCACCATCGCTTTGGTCATTTAAGTCACCATTATACATGTATCCTAAACCTCTAGACACATCACATCCGGTATAGTCATCTGAATAATTTCCAATATCAGCATCCAAATATTGAGAGAAGAATGTATTGTATAAAGTTTGTGTACCTCTATTTATTAATTCATAATTATAAAAAGTCATTCTATTTATTTCATCGTTTGTTGCAAAGGAAAATGCTTGAGCACGAATTTCCATTCCAATTGGATCACCACCAGTTTCATTATGAATATTTCCTTTATCATTAAAAACCCACCAGTGTGTTTCATCACCAAAAAGTGAAATTCTTCTATCAATTCCACATTCAATATCATCTCTTCCTAGAATATCGTCATACCAAGGATGATCTCCTAAATCAGGATCATAATTACCATTTCCATCTCTGTCATAAAAAGGCGCTAAAAAATAATCTTGTCCGCGAGATACATCACCGTGAGCAGGCCATCCATAAATTCTATTTAACTCATCATTAGTAGGTTGGATTATATTATCACATCCTTCTGTTACGATACCATTATTACATTCCCAATAGATATTAAAACGAATAACCTCTGCTTTTCGAATAGTGAAAAATTTATCGTAAGCAAGACATTGATCAGCATCTATATTTGCTTCTCCAAAATCTCGAACAGCATCATCTCCAACCGGATTTAGAGGATTGTAATTTCCTGATCCAGGTATAACTGTTAATGGACCTGGCCAAAAATCATTTCCAGTACGGTATCTCAAAGCAGCTAATTTTAACTGCCCATTTACATCCGTTCCACCCATCCACAAAGCCCCTGCAAAAATTGCATGTACATTTCCTCCCTTTGGAACTTCATACTGTGCAATTTCTGCAGCTCGATTTTGGAACATACTTCCACCCTGCTCAATCAATGCCTTAACATCATTAAATTGCATGTATAGCTTTGCTGTCGCTGGGCTACAGTTTGCACCTTTTGGTTTACCGATTGGTTTAGAATCTTTATCCTTGGGGCCGTAATATGCAAATGCATTAGAAACAAAAATTGTAAGCCCAATAACTGTGGCAATAAATTGCTTTTTCATAATTTTATTTTTTTCTTTATTAAAAGTCCATTTTAACTCCCAATCTAATTGTTCTTGGAGAACTTACATTGAATGGATTTGAAATTTTCATAGCGTAATAATCTCTAAATGACTGCTCATCAATCTGATTCTGAATAGAAGTTTGACTACTTGCTGCAGCTAAATAACCATCGTCATTCCAGTTTCCAGTAGCTCTATATACACCCAATATGTTAAACTGATTAAATAAATTTGTAACACGAAAATAGATATTCAATGCAGTCACTTTCTTTTTGTCTTCCGTTTTACCAAAAGTTATATTCATAGTTTTATCAACTTGTAAATCTAAACGATAAGCCCATGGAAGTCTTGATCCGTTTAAAGTTCCATTTAATCCTGCATTTAAACTTCCAATAGCGTCATCAGTTATAAATGTTTGGTTAGAATAAGGAGATCCGGAGTTAATATTAGTAAATAAGTTTAATCCTGTATTTTCAAACAATTTTACTTTTCCAATCATTGGACCATCGTAATCTTCACCTTCGCCATAACGGTAATCAAACGTAATAGCAAAAGAATGACGTTGATCGAAAGAATATGGAAATATATTTCTAAGATTAGGAAGGCCCGCTTGAATTAAAGCATTTGCAGAGGTAGCATCAGAACCTGTTCCTTCGGCAAACTGCAGTGTATAATTTGCTTGCATACGAATATTTCCAGTTTGGCGTAAATCATAAGACAAGGTCATACCTTTTACAGTTCCAAAATCACGATTTCCATATGTTTTATATGTTGCTGGGTAAGCTTCAAAAACATTTATTAACTGAACATTATTTCTTTGCTCTCTATAAAAAGCAGAAATTTTTAATGAGGATGTTTTTGAAAGAACTTGTTGAAAGCCTAATTCGTAATCAACAGTAGTTTCAGGTTTTAAATTTGCATTGTTAATTATATTAGAACGAGATTGAATAAACTGATATTCATACGGATCAAATCTAAAGCCAGATGTTGGCCTTTTGGTTAAAACATCATAATGAGCCATGAAAGATGCTTCATCAGAAATTGGGAATGAGAAGGCAATTCGAGGCATAAAATTTACAGAAGCCTTGTAGTCCTGAAAAGCAGTTTCATCTGGTGAGTCTTGTTCTAATGCATCATCAGTTAACCAAGGAGCTATTCCTGTCGCACCTCTTACTACTTGTGGGTCTTCAACCTGAGTTCCAACATTATTGTACCAATTAGTACCGGTTCTAAATCCATTTATTGCTGATGGATTGTTAACATCATTAACGTAAACTACAAAATCATCTCCCATTCCTTCAGGTAAATTAACCCATGCATACTCTGTAGGATATTTAACTTTTAGATCACGCACTTCTCCGACAGTACGAGCATTGTAAAAAAGATAAGGATCTTTTAAAACCGGTTGATTCGCATCAAAAACATCTACTCGAGCACCAACATTAAATATTATGTCTTTAAATGCAAATTTATCCATTATATAACCTGCTATATAAGTTGGTTGAAATGCACCAACAAATCTTCTGAAATTATTATTTTCATCGTATTCATTAAAATATTTATTAATATCTGTTGGTCCATTTACTTTCTTTCCAGTATGGTCATAACCATAATAGGAAACAAACGATGCACCGCTATTTAATAATTCATCGGGAGAAAACATATCGAAAGAAAAAATAGTTGGATCATAATTGTCTATATCAACATAATCATTGCCTCCTTCATCTAAACCTAATTTCACTCTTAAATTGTAATCGAAGAAAGATTGATTGTCATTATTTTTTTGTCCTCCATATTGATCGTTATGTGTATTGGCCCATCCTGTATTTAAGCGCTCATAGGTTATAGCTTTATAAGAACCTGAGTCAGAAATTACTCCTGAATTTAAATCTAATTCTTCAATGTGAAAGTTCGCTAACTGACGAGCGATTTGCCAAATTCCTAAAGGTCCATTATCTCCACTTCCCCATGCACGGTCAATTCGCTGCTCATATTCAAAACCTAGTGAAATACTGTGGTCTCCAATTACAATAGCTCCTGCACCCGTAATACGAAATTGATTTTGTTCACTTTTTCCGAAGCCATTGTTTGGTGTTCCAATATTACTCCATATACCATAAACACTTCCTGGTGCATCACCATTTCTTAAAGCATTTCCTTGCTGAATTTGAAAAAGATTTTCATAATGACCAGTTGGATTTCCAGCATAAATATCATAATATTGAGTGGTAATAGCTGCAAGTGCTGCGTTTGACTCTGAAGGAGTAAATGCTACTTCAATTTCTTTGAAACCATTATGAATATACGTATTTGTTAATGGATCAAATTCATAAGATGGCTTTCTATTTGTTTGGAATTTTCCAATATGACCGTAATTAAATAGGTTGTATTTGTGATTAGCATCGTACGATTCTGAAGATGATTTTGAATAATCTACCATAATGTTGTAAAGCGCTGATTTAATTTTAGAACTACTACCTTCTACATTGTTGTTAAAGCGCTGATTTAATTGACCAAAAACTCGGTAGTCCAATGATTTAGAAAAACCAAAATTTTGAAAATTAAGCAGAGATCCTGCAAATGAATAATTACTTCCTGAGTTATAACTAAATGAACCACCAAATTTTAGATTCACACTTGGCCCAGTATTAACATCGATTTTTGCTTGACCAGATAAACTTCTAGATCGAGCATTCATTCTCCAATCAACTCGTTCAAAATCTGAATCTCTCAGGAACAATGCATTGTGAAATGTTCCATTTCCTGTTGAAGTTGGTCTAAGTGGATTTGCTAGTAAAGCATCACGAACATCTTTTTTAACACGTAAACCACCATCCTTTATTGGTCTACTGTCTAGCTGATCTAAAAAGTTAGCAGAAACTAAAAAACCTAATCTTGGTTTTGTTTTTTTGCCAGTAGAGTCTTTTTGCAGCCAAAGAGGCCCTGATAACATTCCTTCAAACAAATTATAACCATATTTATCTAAGCCAAAAACTTTTCCGTCATAGCCATCTTTATCAGCACCTTTCAAGTATAAGCCAGAAGAAACCGCTTCTACGCTTCCAAAGTATTCAGCAGAAGGGCCTCTTGTTGTTATGGATATTATACCACCCGTAACATCTCCATAGTTTGCAGGAACTCCACCAGTAATTACAGAAACTTCTTCGAGTGCTGATTTAGGAATATTTGAAGAACCACGCACTTTAATTCCATCAATATAATAGTAAGTTCCATCCTCACGAGAACCACGAACAGATATTGCTCCGGAACCCTCATTTGAATTGACTCCTCCAACTGTTTGTGCTACTCCTGCTGCTGAACGAGTTGGAAGGCGCGCAATGTCATCTCTTGTAACTGTTCCACCTGATGAGCCGCCATCCTTATCAATTAGAGGAACGCGGTACGCTATAACACTAATTTCATCTAGATCTTTAATGTCTTTTGGCTTGTCAAGTGTTAACTTATCTAAAAAAGTAATTTTATCGGGAGATACTGAAACACCAGAAACTACCGATGTTTGATAACCATCTGCATTTCTTACCTCAACATCATAAGAACCAGGAGGAATACCATTAATTTGAAAATTTCCATCAAAGTCAGTATTTGCATTTCCTTTTGTGGCTCCATTTTGAAGCAAAAATATCTTGCTGTAAGGAAGTGGCTGCTTTGAAACTTCATCTTTAACGGTACCTTTAATAGTTCCTAAACCAGACTGCGAAAAGACACAAGTCATTGGAATTAAAAATATTAGTATAACTAGTTTTAACTTAATTGCCATAATATAATTCTTTAAATTGCTTTAAATTGGAATTTTTCAATTTGTAAATATAAAAAAAACAATTATATTATTAAAATATTAACAAATAAATGATGTGTTTTTCACACCTTTGTGAATAGGGCAAAACTGTGATAGTTATTAAGAGATTGTGATAGAAATTAAAAATAGCATTTTTAACTTAACTAAATCTAATTTTAGGTTTTCGTGTTGTGAACTTACTAAAATTAATTTAGAGTCTGAAATTCTTCCTGAGGAATTGGATAAGTATCAACTATTAAGTAACCCAAAACGAAAAAAAGAATTTGAATGTGTTCGGTTTTTAAGAACCCTGCAAATTGGAAAAAAAGCCATTCGCTATGACGCAAAAGGAAAGCCCAATGTAAAAGATAAAAAAATATTTATTTCTATTAGTCACTCTAAAAATTTTGTTGCTTTTGCGCACGATACTTCACCAATTGGAATAGATATTGAAGAATTAAGCCCTCGAATTCTGAAAGTTTGGAGTCGGTATTTACACCCTGAAGAATTTGCTATTTTCGATTCAACATCAATTTTTGAATTGACAATTGCATGGACAATAAAAGAAGCGCTTTTTAAACTCAATACAAAAACTGGTATTGATTTCAAGAACGACCTGCGCATCAAATCAAAAGAGGGGAATACTTTTCTCTGCGAAATGAAAGCTGAAGACGGATTCCGAACTGTTAAAATGGAAACTTGCGCCTATAAAAATTTGATTATCAGCTACAATATCAACCAATAGCTAAAATTAAAAAGTTGCTTTTAAACTCAAATCGAGACTTTTTACAGAATGAGTTAATGCACCAACTGAAATATAATTAACATTTGTGTCTGCATAAGCACGAATATTTTCTAATGTAATTCCCCCAGATGCTTCTGTTTCATAAGTAGAGGGAATAATTTTTAGTGCTTCTTTAAGGTTTTCAGGAGAGAAATTATCCAACATAATCCGATCAACACCACCAACTCGAAGGACCTCCTCTAATTCTTTTGTGTTTCTTACTTCAATTTCGATTTTCAAGTCTTTATTGGCAGAAATCAGAAATGCTTTTGTTCTTTCAATGGCTGCTGTTATTCCTCCGGCATAATCTATGTGATTGTCCTTTAGCATAATCATATCATACAAGCCAAAACGGTGATTTTGACCTCCACCAATCTTCACCGCCCATTTTTCTAAAAATCGAATGCCCGGTGTTGTTTTTCGGGTGTCCAGAATTATGGAACTAGATCCTTCAATTTCTTTTTTGATTTTTGCAGTTAAAGTGGCAATTCCACTCATTCTTTGGAGGCAATTTAAAACCAGTCTTTCTGTAGTTAGGATGGATTGAGATGAACCTGCAACTCGAAATGCGATGTCGCCTTTTTTTATAAGAGTACCATCTAATATAAAAACTTCAAAGGAAAGACTTGGATCATAGATTTCATAAATTCTTTTTGCTACATCTATTCCTGCTAATACACCATTTTCTTTTACAATTAATTGCGCTGAACCTTTAGCTTCTTTTGGCACGCAAGAAAGCGTTGAAAAATCTCCAGATCCAATATCTTCTTGAAGGGCATTTCGTATGATTTCATCTAACATGTTACAAATATAAAACTCTGCATACACATCTTGTAAACTTTGTCCTTAAATTTATACCCGTGAGTACAGAAATACTTAATTTAAAATTAAAATTGGTGACTTTACCAGAAAGTCCGGGTGTATACCAATTTTTCGACAATACCGGGAAAATTATTTATGTAGGCAAAGCAAAAAACATCAAGAAAAGAGTCAGTTCTTATTTTAATAAAACACTTGATAATAATAAAACCAGAATTCTTGTACGGCAAATTTTTGAAATAAAATACATCGTCGTAGAAACAGAACTAGATGCGCTTTTATTAGAAAATAATCTTATAAAAACATACCAGCCGAAATACAATATTCAACTAAAGGATGACAAAACATTTCCTTGGATTGTTGTAAAAAAAGAAGTGTTTCCTCGAATTTTCTCAACTCGCCAAAAATTAGATGATGGATCAATTTATTATGGCCCTTATCCAAATGTGCAGGTAATGAACGCTCTTTTGCACTTAATCCGAGAAATGTACCCCTTACGCACTTGCTCATTGGATTTAAGCCAACAAAAAATTAAAGCAAAAAAATTTAGTGTTTGTTTAGAATATCACTTGAAGCGCTGTTTAGGTCCCTGTGAGGGAAAACAAGAAAAAGAAGCTTATGATAAAATGATAGAGGAGATTCATTTACTCTTAAAAGGAAAGACAGCCGCCTTAATTCAAACACTTAAGTTTCGCATGCAAATGCTCTCCAATAATTATTTATTCGAGGATGCGCAGGAAATGAAGCTTTTGCTTGGAAAAATTGAAAAATATAAATCTAAATCCACAATTGTTTCACCTAAAATTTCCGATCTTGATGTTTTTACTTGTATCGAAGAGGAATCTTGCTTTTTTGTTAATTATTTAGTAGTTCGAGAAGGGGCAATTATTCATGCCTACACAAATCAAATTATAAAAAAATTAAATGAGACAAGTGAAACGTTAGTAAATTATGCCCTTCCAGAATTACGGTCGAAATTTTCAAGCACTTCTAAAGAGGTTCTTGTTGATCAAGAACTAAAAAACTACTTCCAAGATTTTCAACTTACAATTCCTATTCGTGGCGAGAAAAAAAAATTGATTGAATTATCACAGCGAAATATTGCATATTACAAACTGGAAAAGCAGAAAAAAGAATTTTTAAAAACTCCAGAATCAAGCCAAGATAGAATTCTAAAACAAGTAAAATCAGATTTTCGCTTATCCGAATTACCCCTTCACATGGAATGTTTTGATAACTCAAATCTCCAAGGAACAAATGCTGTTTCTGCTTGTGTAGTTTTCAAAAATGGAAAGCCTGCAAAAAAAGACTACCGTCATTTTAATGTAAAAACGGTAGATGGCCCGGATGATTTTGCCACAATGCGTGAAATTGTTTTTAGACGCTACAAGAGAATGCTCGAAGAAGAGCAATCCCTGCCACAACTTATTATAATTGATGGTGGAAAAGGACAATTAAGCGCTGCCTTAGATGCACTAGAGGAATTGAATTTACGTGGAAAAGTCGCTATAGTTGGTATTGCAAAAAAACTCGAGGAGATTTTTTTTCCTGGAGATCAGTATCCTATTTATATTGACAAACGTTCTGAAAGTCTAAAAGTTATTCAATTTATGCGCAACGAGGCACATCGTTTTGGAATAAGCCACCACAGAAATAAAAGAAGTTCAGAGGCAATTAAATCAGAGTTAGATATTTTGAAAGGACTTGGAGAAAAAACCAAAGAAGTGCTTTTTAAAGAGTTTAAAACCATAAAAAATATGCGCTCTAAAAGTTTGGAAGAGTTAGTGATAATTATAGGTAAAGCAAAAGGACTTAAACTCTATAACTTTTTAAATCCCAAAAACTAGTTAACTATAAACTGAACTGTTTTAGCTCCAGAAGCTGAACTTATTTTAAGTAAATACATTCCTTTAGAAAGTTCTGAAGTTTCAAAAGAAATTAAATTTGTTCCTTCATTCGCTAGAATAAAATGTTGACGAACAAATTTTCCTGCTAAATCTTGAATTTCAAATCTTAAGCGCTCTTGTTTGTTAACATTGAATTGAACATTCAACTCAGCATCTGTTGGATTTGGATAAAGTGAAAAATTCTCAAAATCAATTACCTCATCAATACCTAATACTAAATTATCAGAAGGGGCTCCTGCGTATAAATTAATGTCATCCAAATATAAATTATTTCCGCCTTCTCCTTCAAATGAGAATTTAGCTTTAAAGTTATCTGTGAAATACGTATTCGTAACATTTGTCATGTGAACAGTAACCCAGTCACTCGTTTGAGTTGGCACCCAAGATGATGTTGAAGTTAAACTCGATAAATTATTATTTGCTAAGGTTTTTCTTAGTGCCCAAGAATCTCCGCAATTTGAAGAGATATAAACTTTAAAATATTCATAATTAGAGCTGGTTACTTTGCGGTATGCATATCGGAAACTTAAAGTAACAATTCCAGTAGATGGTATAACCGATAAATCAATTGGAGCAGAAATAAGATCATCAATATTGGAGGGTGTTTGCCCAAAATTTACAAGCTTTGCGCATTTTGATCCAGAATAACTTGTAGTATTTTCAATCGTAAAGGCGTTGTTATTCTGAGGATTGTAAACTTCCCAATTATTTAAATTTGCTAAGCTTGTATAATTTTCAAAACCTTCCCAAAATGGCAATGTTGCAGCTAGAGGTGTCACAAAAATAAAATTTGTCTTGAGTTCGTCGTCAGAAATTGAGCCGTCAGATGCGGTAAGTTTAATTGAATAAGACCCTGGCGCAGAAAAGAGTATTTGGGGGTTTTGACTAGTTGCTGATGTGCCTGCGACAAATGACCAACCACTTAAAGGTGTTATAAGCCAATTCCATGAATTTGCTGAATTATAGGAATCATCCGTTAACTGAATCTGATCACCCAAACAAATCGATGTTTTATCAGTTGTAAATTCTGCCTTACACAAAGAAAGAATTCCTGTTGCACCAGTTGCTGTTAAATTTGCACTTGACCAAAGATTTGCTCTACCTGTATTTATTTGCTGAGCTGCAGTTCTCATTCTTGCAACTTGCCCCGAAGTAAACATTTTGCTACAATAAGAATAATCCATGTAATTTTCTACATTATCTCTAATTGCAAAACCCCAGTATGCGTCATCAGAATTACAGGTGTTAGAATTTAATAAGCAAGATGTAACACCAATACAATTTGGGGTGTCTGTAACACCATCATCAGTTGAACAAGAACTTGCTGTTCCTGGATCATTATTTGGTCCCCAAGTATGTTCTAAGTTTAGCCAGTGCCCTACTTCATGGGTTAATGATCTACTTCCTCCTACAGATCCTGTTCCTATAGAACCAACATAATCATGAAGTATCCAAATGCCATTATTCATTGAAGTTGCCGAAAAAGTTGAGGGATTTGTAGTATAACCTGCAGCACCACCTATTTCTCCGCACACAAAAATATTTAGGTATTTATTACCTGGCCAAGAACCTAAGTAAACATCATTTCCATTTCTAATTGCTGTAACCTGAGCAGATCCACTTGAACCATCATACGAAAGAGCTGAATTAGTTCTTGTAATTCCCTTAAAACAAGTTCCATTTGGTGCTTTGGTAGCCAATACAAACTCAATCTCTACATCTGCTGGCATTCCCTGAAAATCAACATGAACGTTCGCTGTATCAGCATTTTGTTTTCTAAAATCACGGTTTAAAATAGCTACAGCATTAAAAATTTGTTCGTCAGAAATATTCTCTACTCCATTGATATGTAGGACATGAAAAACGACAGGAATTTTATAAATAGTAGCCTTTTGAAATCCTCCTTTTTTTAATGCTGCGTTAAAATTTGCATCGTCTTCTGCTTTTGCTTTTGCATAATCAGGGTTTTGAAGCAATTCATTCATCTTTAAGTGCGTGTGACAGTACTCAACTAGTTCTCCATCTCTCGCATTTGCTGGATTAAACACATGTTTTGTTTGAGCATTAAGTGTTTGATTTACAAATAGTAGAATAAAAACTGCAAGAAAAAATTGGAGAAATTTCATTTGTATAAAGCGTTTGATGAATTAGTATAACATAATCAAATATAACGAAAAATATTATTTTACAATAAATCTAAGGGCATTTGTTGTTTCTTCGGAACCCATTTTAAGAAAATAAGCTCCTGAAGCTAAATTTGCAACAGGGAATAAAACTATATTACTTCCAGCAACTGCTTTTATTATTTGACGTGAAAGAATTTTTCCCGTTACATCTATTATTGAAAATTGAATCGCTTCGCTTTGCTTACTAAAAAACTGAAGTTGCAATTCATCCTCTACTGGATTTGGAAATAATTCTAAACTAGAAATTGTAGCAGTTTCTTGAACTCCTAAAACCAAATCATTTGAAGCTGAACCAGCATATAAATTTATGTCGTCTAAATAAAAATTATTCCCTCCATTTCCTTCAAATCGGAATTTCATTTTAAAATTGCTTGTAAAATAAGTGCTTGTGACATTTGTCATGTGAACAGTTGTCCAATCAGTTTCATCGCTTGGTATCCAAAAACCAGAATAAACCAAAGGAGATAAATTATTATTTCCTAGCGTTTTTCTTTGTGCCCAAGAACTTCCACAATTCGAAGAAATGAATACTTTTAAATACTCATAATTACTTTCATCTCTTTTTCGGTAAGAATACCTAAAACTTAGCGTCACAGTATCAGTTGGGGCAATCGATGATAAATCAATAGTTGAAGAAGTAAGTTCGTCTATGCTTAAAGAAGCTTCGCCAAAGTTTATTAATTTCGCGCATTTTAAACCAGAATAACTCGTCGTGTTTTCAATAGTAAAAGCATTGTTATCATTAAAATTAGTTATTTGCCAATAGTTATTATTTGTTAAAGATGTGTAATTCTCAAATCCTTCCCAAAAAGGTAAAACTGCTGCCTCTGGAGCTACGCGAATGTAATTTAGTTTTAATTCCTCATCACTAATTGAACCATCATTCGCGATTAATTTTACCGAGTATAAACCTGCAGTATTAAAAATTATACTTGGATTTTGACTCGAAGCTGAAGAACCAGGTGAAAATGACCAACCAGAAGCCGGAGTTATTTCCCATTGCCAACTTGAAACTAAGTTGTATGAATCATCTGTCAACTGAACCTCATCTCCTAAACAAATAGATGATTTATCGGCAGAAAAAGCTGCTTTACATAAATATAATGACCCAGTTGCTCCAGTAGCTATTAAATTTGCAGAAGACCACAAATTTGCTCGTCCAGTATTTGCTTGTTGAACTGCTACTCTCATTCGAGCAGCTTGTCCTGCTGTAAACATCTTGCAACAATATGAATAATCCATATAATTATTCACGTTATCGTGTATATCAAATCCCCAATATGCATTGTCAGAATCGCAGGTATTTGCATTTAAAATACAGGCTGTAACGCCAATACAATTAGGAGTATCGGTAACACCATCATCTGTATCACATGAGGTTTCAAGACCAGGATTATTAGTAGAACCCCAGGTGTGTGGCAAATTCAACCAATGCCCACATTCATGCGTTAAAACACGACTGTGGCCTGTAGAGCTTGTTCCTATAGAACCAACATAAGTATGTAGAACCCAAATTCCATTTGTCATATCATCAGCAGACCATTGAGAAGGATATCTAGTGTACCCAGCTGCCCCACCTATATCATCTGCTATAAAGAAATTAAGGTATTTATTTCCTGGCCAATCACCAATATAAACGTCATTACCATCTCGTACTGCCTGAGCTTGGGCATCGCCATCTTCCCCTTGGAAAGTTAAAATTGTTTCTGTTCGGGTGATTCCCTTAAAGCATGTTCCATCAGGAGCTTTTGTTGCTAAAACAAATTCTATTTCAGAATCAAAAGGAAGACCTAGAAAATCTGGATGTACAGTAGCAGTATCAGCATTTTGTTTTCTAAAATCACGGTTTAAAATTGCTACAGCGTTAATGATTTGATCATCTGAAATATTTTCTATTCCCTGATTATGAAGAACATGAAAAACAACAGGAATTCTAAAAACAGTGCCTTTGGACGAAGAACCCTTTTTCATGGCATTGTCAAATGCTATTTCATCAAGATTAAATTGTGTCAAGAAATCCTGATTTTGAAGTAAGGCTTGTAATTTTTTATGCGTAAAGCAATATTCTATGTTTTCTCCATCACGGGTATTCTGCATGTCAACTTTACGTTGAACTTGAGAATTGATAGTGTTAAAAAAACAAAAAACAATTGTTATGATAAGGAGAGATAGTTTCATAAAATCTTTTGATTAATATTTAACAACTTTGATAAAAAAAAGTTTGCCGAAGATATACAAATTAAATTAAGATATTTGTCTTTATTAAATACATTTGTAGAATGATATCAAAAAAAGCAGTAGAAACATTATCTATTTCAACTAAAGTTGTGCTACCCAACGACACAAATACGCAAGGAAATTTATTTGGTGGACAACTTTTAGCATGGATGGATCTCATTTCAAGTGTATCCGCTCACAGGCATTGCAAACGAGTTGTAGTGACCGCTTCCGTTAATAACGTTTCATTTCAAAAACCGATTAAACATGCTTCTATTTTAACTCTTGAAGCAAAAGTATCGCGTGCATTTTCAAGTTCTATGGAAGTGTTTGTTGATGTATTTGTTGAAGACGCAATAACTGGAGTTAGAGAAAAATGCAATGAAGCAATTTACACTTTTGTAGCAGTAGATCAAAATGGAGGGCCAATTCAAGTTCCTGAATTAATTCCCGAAACCGAGGAAGAAATAAAGCGTTTTGATGGAGCTTTAAGGAGAAAGCAATTAAGTCTTATTCTTGCAGGAAAAATGAAGCCCAGCGATGCTACAGAATTAAAGAAATTATTTACAGAAGATTAAATCCCCTTATTTATTTGTTGAGAAATCAACAAGGCATCTTGTAGCTCCATGCACTTAAAATGACCTTTAGGGCATTTTTGAAATCCTATTTTTGAACAAGGACGGCAAGCTAAATCTTGAACTTCAAAATTAAAAATTTCCGAATTATTTTCTGGTGTGTACGCCGACATTCCAAATGCAGAACTTGTATTTCCCCAAACCGTTGTAATTGGAAGAGAAAAGCACGAAGCAATGTGCATCATTCCCGTATCGTTTGTTAAAACTGCTTTACTTTGTTTTACAATACTTGCAGATTGAAGAATGTTAAAATCTCCACAGGCAGAATAAATTTCTTTTTGAATTAAGTTCTTGCAGAGTTCAGTTGCCACTATTTTGTCCGTTTTTCCGCCAATCAAGACGATTGGATAATTTATTCCTGAAAGTATTTCGATTAATTTATCAAGTGGAATTCTTTTTGTAGAAAATTGCGCTCCAATTACAACAGAAATATATGATTTTGGACTTAAATTAAATTGTTTTTTAATATCAATTTCATTTTCTGGAGAAATAACAAAAGTGTTGTTTTTACCATCATTAACTACACCAAGTGTTTTTACTGCCTGAAAATAGCGATCAACAAGATGGAGATTAGGCATTTTATTTACTTTCAAATTGACTAAAAGCCATTTTTTGAAATTTAATTTTGGGAAACGTAGCGTTTTTACGCCAAGAGCAGTAGAAATTTGTAGTGTTCTGAGGTTATTATGAAGATCAATTATTAGGTCATACTTCTCTTTTCGAAGTGCTTTTATTAAATCTTTAAGAGAATTCTCCAAAAAATACTGTCGATCTATGTACTCAGATGCCGTTAGTAATTCCTTGAACTGAATCTTTGTAGCGTAATGAATTTCTGAACTTGGCACTTGAATTTTTAAACACCTTAGAATGGGGAAAGTCAAGACGATATCACCAATTGAACTAAAGCGAATAATAAGAATTTTCATCTACGAAGTAGTTACATTTCGAAACAACACTTTGTTTTTATCTACTAAGCTACTTAAATTCTCAAAAAAAAGTTCTTTCTCTTCTGCTAACAAACAATCTGTAGGAAATGACAATTGCAGGTCATTTGTATAATCAAAATAAACTGTTTGTTGACTAATACTGACTTGTCTTAAGCCTGCCAGATAAATTAAAATAACTTCTCTATCTGCAACTAAAATAGCCTTGGAACTTAGCCCTATTCGAAATAATTTTCTGCTACAAATCAATAAGAAAACGATACTTTCTATCGAAAATACAAGCATTACAAGGGCAGGAAACCATGCATCGGGTGTTAAAAAATAATAACCAAGAGCTAAACTTAGTAATACAGCGGCTTCTAGGAGCGTGTAAACAATTACCCTTTGCTTTCGAGTTTGACTAATTTCAGAATTCCAATGAAATTTTTTAGTTTGCTTAGTCATGCGAACACCCATCCATCTGCGAATTGAGCGCCGTAAGGAAATAACTAATAAAAGCAAGCCGAAAACGAGTAAAATTTCAGAAGCGTAAGGCATCGTTCGCGCTGTAGTTCTTAAAAACTCAATTGGTAAATCAAAACCAATAAAAATACAGAGCAGCATTGTTGGGAAAGTAACAATCAGCAATAAAATATTTATAAAACTATTCATGTGGGATGAGTTTCAATTTCTTTTTAAGGCCATCAATCTTTGTTTGTAAAACCTGAACTTTTCCTTCTACCTCTTTTCTTAATTGATCTGCACCCTTTGAACGAGCAAAAAACCCAAGGTTATTTTCCATCTGTATTATTTCCTTTCCTAAGGCATCCATTTGCTTTCGGATATCATTTTTTTCATTCGTAAGTAACTTTTGACGTTCAGGACTTGAACCTAGCGTATCAATTTTTGCTTGGAATAAAATTCTATCTTTTTCGTCTGCTTCTAGCTTTAGTGAGGAATACTTTGCATCAATTGCTTTTTTAAAGCGCTCATACACATCATTTTTATTTTTTAATGGTACATGTCCCATTGTTGAAAATTGCTCGCTTGTATTTCGTAAAACCGCTAGTGCTTCTGATTTTGACTCTGGAAGTTGCATTTCATGTAAACTTGCAATTAAGTCATTTTTTGCAGTTAAATTCTCAATTAAAGCAGCGTCTTGTGCAGCGAAATTTTGTTCTCTTGCAGTGAAAAAATCATCACAAGCAGAACGAAAATCAGCCCATAATTTATTATCATACTTTTGTCCTGCCGAACCCAAGGACTTCCAATTTTTCTGTAAGGAAATGATTTTTTCTGCACTCGTCTTCCAATCTGTAGAATCTTTAAAAGATTTTGCTTGCTCAATCAATTCTCTCTTCTGATCTGCAAAACCTCTATTTAATGAGTCAATAGATTTATTAAATTCTTTTTTTGCCGAAAAGAAGAGGTCGCATTTTTCTCTAAATTCCTTCCATACTTTATCGTTATCTTTCTTAGGTCCGAAACCAATTAGTTTCCAAGCAGCTTGAATTTGAATAACTTTCTCTGTGGCTTTTTCCCAATCTTTTGCTTTTTCTAAAGTTGAGGTGCTTTCAATAAGAGTAGAAAGTTCAGAGATAATTGTACGTTTTTTAAGAAGATTGTCAGCTAATTCATTTCGTTGTTCATCATAAAACTGATTTGTTTTTTCATAAACAGAACGAACAGCTTCCCAATAACTATTTTTCAAAACCTCCCATTCTTCGTTGTTCACGGGCCCGATTTCCTCCCATTCATTTTGAAGACCACGAAGTGAAGATTCCAAATCTCTAACATTTAAACTGCTATTTCTTAAATTCTTCAGCTTAAAAATGATATCTTGTTTTAACTGAGCATTACGCTTGTAATCATTTGCTTTTAATTCGCGGTATATTTTAATATTATAGAAAAATATCTCTATTAAGCGAGAGTATTCTTTTTGGATATCTTCTCTCTTATCTCGAGGAATATCACCAATTTTTTTCCATGTTTCATGGATTTCTTTGTGTGCATTAAAAGCAGAACCTATTTTTTCTTCATTTTCAATAACATCTTTTAACTGCTGAATTAGACTACGTTTAAGTCTTAAATTCTCTGTTTCCAAAGTTGTTTTTAGGTTTACCTGGATTTTTCGTTTCTCCTGAAATGATTTGTAAGCTGCATAAAAGAGGTCTTTTTCATACTGAAAATCAAGCATTTCATATTTGTCGCCTTTTGCTTGAGCTTCAATTTTTTTTACTTGCTCTTGACGTTCTATCTCCAAATAATAGTCCTCAAATGAACTGCGCAATGCAGCAACATCTCTTCCTAAGACAACTAAATCATCTGCCGCTAAGTGCGACTCAATTTGAGCTTGAAAATCGATTTTTTCCATAACTTATTGTACTTCTTTCATTTCAAAATTACCCAAAGTAACAAATTGTTTTACTCGGGCATTTAATTCTTTTTTAGTAAGTTCAAGCAAACGTTGTGTGCCAAATTTTTCAACACAAAAAGATGCAAGTGCTGAACCTGCAATAATCGCTCTTTTCATGTTCTCAAAAGAAAAATCATCTGTTGCAGCAATATAACCCATAAATCCACCGGCAAATGTATCACCAGCTCCTGTTGGATCAAAAACATCCTCTAAAGGTAAGGCCGGGGCAAAAAACATATTTTCTTCGTGGAACAATAAAGCACCATGTTCACCCTTCTTAATAATTACTATTTGTGGACCCATAGCGCGTATAACTTTTGCAGCTTTTACCAATGAATAAACTCCAGAAAGTTGTCGCGCCTCTTCATCGTTTATAATTAAAACATCTACTAAAGCCATTGTTTTCTTTAATTCTTCTAAAGCAATATCCATCCAAAAATTCATGGTATCCATTGCTATAAGCTTTGGGCGCTTTTCCATTCGCTCAATAACCATGCGTTGCACTTGAGGACTTAAATTACCAAGCATTAAGTAATCAGCACCTTGAAAAGCTTGTGGGACAATCGGATTAAAATGTTCTAAAACATTCAATTCAGTTACAAGCGTATCTCTAGAATTCATGTCATTATGATAACGCCCAGACCAAAAAAAAGTTTTTTCGCCAGCCTTAATTTGAATACCTTGAATATCGATGCCTTTAGCTTTCATATTTTCTAAGGTCGCAGCTGGAAAATCGTCGCCTACCACAGATATGATTCCTTGTTCTTTTACAAAAAATGAAGACGCTAAGGTGATGAAAGTACCTGCGCCACCGACAATTTTATCCGTTTTCCCAAATGGCGACTCAATCGCATCAAAGGCAACACTTCCAACAGTTACTAATCTCATATAGATTTTTTTGGAAAGCAAAGATATGCAAATTCAATAGCAAGATACTATGATTGCACCTTAAAAGTACAGAAAAACGAAAATAGATACAAATCCTTATTTTTCTTTGTCCTTTTGGATTTGTTTGCGGATAGCTTCAAATGAAAGATCAATCGATTCTTCAAAAGATTTTGCATGTTTTTTAGCAAATAATTCTATGCCCGGAAGATGAACTTTTACCTCAGTAATTTTATTTTGTTTTTCCTTATCATTTTCTAGAATCAAAAATACTTCAATAGAAGTAATTGCCTGATTAAATAGCTGCAACTTA
>JBIKOE010000076.1:0-5970 GCA_044358215.1 Crocinitomicaceae bacterium | reverse complement strand
TAAAATCAACTGGTTGGATATTTGCCGAGTATGTTTGGAATGATGAACAAACTGAAGCTTACCTTGACATGGAGGGAAGCTATAAAAATATTTCTTGGCAACAAGGAGGTGTAACAAAATCAACGAACTACAGAATTCCTTCTGAAACAGAATGCATGACTTGTCATAAAGACAATAATCAGCCTATACCAATTGGAACTAAGCCTCAAAATATGAATTTTGATTACGCCTATTCAGATGGTACTTCCAACCAACTTTCTAAATGGATTCAAGCAGGTTTCCTGGAAAATAATTTGCCATCTTCAATCGTGTCCTCAATTAATTATTTGGATGAAAGCTATCCATTGAGGTTAAGGCTTCGCTCCTATCTCGATATCAACTGTGCTCATTGCCACCGTGAAAATAGCCATTGTTCATATCGACCTTTAAGATTAGCTTTTTCGGAAACTATTAATTCTCAAAATATGGGAATCTGTATTGAACCTGATGAACAAATTAGTTCGCAAGCCCAACTAATTGAAATAATTTTTCCAGGAAATGTGCAAAAATCAATGATGCATTTTAGACTTAACTCAACAGCGGAAAACAACCGTATGCCATTACTTGGAAGAACGATTGTTCACGAAGAAGGTGTTCAATTATTAAAGGATTTTATTAACTCAATCAGTACATGTGATTAAAACTAACAAAATGATAAAAAAACTATTTTCTCTATTGACATTATTTACAGTATCTAATGTTGTATTTACTCAATCAACTTGCAACACTGCTCAAGTTATTACTGCAGGATCTTACATTATAGATACAATTAATGGAACTGAAGTTCCAACTCCTATTTGCGCAAGTGGTGGTGATGGAGCAACTTCTGGTAAATGGTACAAATATACGCCTACAGCAAATTATACGGTAACAGTAACTACTGACCTAGCTATAAATCCAGATATTGACAACCGAGTACATATTTACACTGGTTACTGTGGACTTTTGTTATGTCTTACTGGAGATGATGATAGTGGTGCAGGTCCATTGTGTCTTGTTACTTTTCAAGTAATTGCTGGAACGGAATATAAAATTGCATTTGATAATAAATGGTCGTCAAATGGATTTACATTCGAACTCCAAGAGACTCCTCCAATAATTATTAATCCCAATGCATTAACTTTTACATCTCAAAATATACCAACAATAGCAGGGACTTACAAAATTGCAGTTGCAGATATGAATAGTGATTTATTAGATGATATTGTGAGTGTATCTTCAGAAAATGTTCAAATCCACTATCAACTTGCTACTGGTGGTTTTAATCAGGTAAATATTGCTACAACTCCAGCAACATTTTTGCCATCTTGGAGTATGGCCATTGCCGACTACAATAAAGACGGTTATGGAGACTTACTTTATGGCGGTGGAAGCGGTGTAACTTTTATGCGGTCGGCTAATAATGGTACAGAATTTACGCAAACATCAACTTCCCAATATGTTTTTTCGCAAAGAAGTAATTTTATTGACTTAAATAATGATGGAAATCTTGACGCATTTGTTTGTCATGATGTTGCACCAAACGTATATTACTTAAATGATGGTTTAGGTAACTTGCAATTTTATCAAGGTGGAATGGGAATTCATCCAAATGGCGGAAATTATGGCTCTATTTGGGTAGATTATAACAATGATGGTTTTTCAGATCTTTTTATTGCAAAATGTCGCGGTGGAAATACCACAGCAAAAATCAATGAACTTCACAGAAACAATGGTGATGGAACATTTACTGATGTTTCAATTTCATCAAATATGGCAGATCCCATTCAGACTTGGTCGGCTGCATGGAATGATTACGATAACGATGGTTTCTTAGATGCTTTAGTTGGCGCTAGTTCTTTTTCAGATGGCAATCATAAATTTATGCATAACAATGGCGATGGAACTTTTTCAGATATTACAGCTGGCAGTGGATGGGATGATTTTCCAAATTTAAGTATCGAATATGTTTCTTACGATTTCAATAACGATGGGTGGACAGATGTATTCACAAACGGAAAAATCATGATGAACAATGGTAATAATACCTTCAGTCCTGTTACTTATTCAATAAATGTTGGAGCAGTTGGTGATTTAAATAATGATGGTTTTCTTGATATACAAAACGGAAATACAATTTATTTTAGCAATCCTAATTTAAATAATTGGACAAAATTGCAACTTAAAGGAATTGAAAGTAACAGTAATGGAATTGGAGCTCGCGTAGAGCTTTATGGGGCTTGGGGAAAACAGATTCGCGATGTTCAATCAGGAATAGGATTCAAACACATGGGGACAATGAATGTACATTTTGGAATTGGTACTGCAGAAGTAATTGATTCAATTTTGGTAAGATGGCCATCTGGTAGAGTTGACTTCATTTGTAATCCAGCAATCAATACACCAATGATTTTAACTGAGGGTTCTGTTCAATCCCCTGTTGCATCTTTCACAGCAAGTGCTACAAATTTATGTGAAGGAACAATCGTTAATTTTACAGATGAATCGACTATTTGTCCAAGTGCATGGAATTGGTCAATTTCTCCCTCAAACGGATGGGAATTTGCAAATAGCTCCTCTGAGAATTCACAAAATCCTGAAATATCATTTAACGAGCCGGGTTCCTATACAGTTCAATTAGTGGCCTCAAATACAAACGATCAAAGTGCAAATTTAATGAATGAAACAATCATCGTTACTGCAACGCCAACCGCAAGTATTAGTTATTCAGGATCTCCATTCCTTACCTCGCTAACAACAGATCAAACTGTAAATCAAATAGGAACAATCGGAGGTATTTACTCCTCATCAACTGGCTTAAGTATTGATGCAAATACAGGAGAAATTACTCCAAGTACAAGTACAGCTGGAACCTATACAGTAACCTATACTATCGCAGCTGAAGGAGGTTGTGAAGAAATAGCAACGTCTTGTAGTGTTACTATCGTTTTATCAACGATAGGAATTACAGAGTTTGAAAACGGACAGGTTAAAATCTTCCCAAATCCTGCAGAAAGTATTTTAAACATCGTATTTGATGCTAGTTTTAAACCTACATCAATCGACTTAGTTTCTATGTTAGGGTCTTCTGTTAAACGCATATATTCAAACATGAATTCAATTGATATTTCTGAGCTTCAGGCTGGGGCTTACTTTATTATTCTTACGAAAGAAGACGGAACAAAACTAACAACACGTTTTGTAAAAAAATAAAGGGCATATTTAAAAAGATAGTTAGAGAAAACCATAGAAGTCCAATATAAAATCATAAAAAATTAAAAATGTTATACTTCTTTTGCATACAATATGCTTAAGAAATAGTTAATTTTAAAAATTAAAAACTATAAATTTAATCATATGAAGCTTCAAAATTATTTTCGAGGAACAGAGCCACTAACTCAATACTACATTGTTATTATAAGGGTCGTAATGGGGGTGCTATTCATCTATCATGGACGTGAATTATTTGATTCAAAAGCAATGGCAGGTTTTGCTGCTTGGCTTGATAAAGATTTGCATTTTCCACTACCGCTTCTAATGGCCTACCTGCGCACTGGAGCTGAGTTTTTTGGCGGAATTATGTTAATTATTGGACTTTTCACACGATTAGGATCGTTTTTAATCTGTTTTACCATGTTAGTTGCAGGATTTGTAGTTGATAAAGGCGACTTTTTCGGAGAAGGCGAAATGCCATTTGCTTATGCAGCGATTTTATTCACTATATTTTTAGCAGGTCCAGGTAAGTTATCATTAGATCATTACTTTTTTAAAAAGAAAATCTAAACCGCCTAAAATCTTTACGAATCATCGAAGTTTACTTCGAATATCAATCTTGCCTTTAAGTCTTATTTTGTAGAACAATAACTGCTCTGTCGTTGTTATTTTGTTATAAATTGAGTTTTAGTGGAAAATGAATTTACAGTTGAATATGCCTCTATTCTAAAAAAGATAGATGCCATTAATCCCGTCAAATATGCCCATTCAAGAAACTATATTGATGGCCAAGTCAACTATTTATCTCCCTATATTTCGCGTGGTGTAATAAGTACAAAGCAAGTACTGGCCAGCCTACAGGGAAATGGCTATTCATTCGAGCAATTGGAACCCTTAATTCAACAACTTTGTTGGAGGGATTATTTTCAACGAATTGCCCAAGTAAAAGACATCAATACTGAAATAAAACAAGTTCAAGAGCAGGTTAAAAACCACGCAATTCCGCTTTCCATCTTAGAAGCAAAAACAGGGATTCAAGCAATTGATCAAGCCATTGAAACCTTATTTGAATCGGGTTATATGCATAACCACAGCCGTTTGTATTTAGCAGCATTGACCTGCAACATTGGCAAGTCGCATTGGCTTCATCCAGCAAAATGGATGTATTATCATTTATTAGATGGCGATTGGGCGAGCAATGCGTGTAGTTGGCAATGGGTTGCTGGAGCAAATAGCAGTAAAAAATACTATGCCAATCAAGAAAATATAAATAAATATACCGCTTCAAAGCAGCGAAATACGTATTTGGATACAAGCTATGAAGTACTTCCAGAAATGGAAATACCGGCCTCATTAACAACTACTGAAGAATTCAATTTTGAAATAACACTTCCCGAAGGCGACAGCATTCAAATTATTCCTGATCAACCAATATTTATTTATAATTACTATAACCTTGACCCATTGTGGCATAAAGATGAACCTGGAAATAGGATTTTATTGCTTGAACCTGAGTTTTTTCAAAAATATCCAGTTAGCAAGAAATGTATGGACTTCATGTTAGACTTGAGTAAAAATATACAGGGCATTCAAATTTATGTGGGTTCATTTCAAGCATTCTCAGCAGAGTACAAAGAAACAAGCATTTATTACAAAGAACATCCTCTTAACATCGGATATTTTGGACTACAAGAAGAAAGAGATTGGATTGCAAATGATGTCAGTGGTTATTACCCCTCGTTTTTTTCCTATTGGAAAAAAGTAAAGAAACATTTATAATTAATAGAATATGATATTAACGAGAGATGATATTGCGCAATTTGAGCAACGCTACAGAACAGCTTTTGTCAATTCCTTGGCGGGTTTTAGACAAGCGGTCCTAGTTGGCACAAAATCACGGGATAACAATTCAAACCTTGCAATTTTTAATTCACTTATTCACCTTGGTGCTAATCCTGCTTTGCTGGGTTTAATAAATCGACCTGATAGTGTGCAAAGAGATACTTTGCAAAATATTATTGAAACAAAAGAATACACCCTAAACTACGTTTGTTCCAAAGAGTATGAAAAAGCGCATCAAACTTCGGCGCGTTACGACAAAGGAATTTCTGAATTTGAAAAGGTTGGTTTTGAGGAACTATATTATCCATTCTGTTTTGCACCATTTGTAAAAGATGCAGTAGTATCCATTGCAATGAACTTGGAGGAAATCATCCCCATTAAAATCAATGGCACCGTAATGATAGTAGGAAGTATTAAGCAAGTTTTAATTGCTGCAGAAATGATTGAAACAGACGGTTTTGTTGCTTTATCAAAAGAAGATGTGTTAATCAGTCAGGGACTTGATGCCTATTTTGTGTCAAAACCAATTGGACGACTTCCCTATGCAAAACCATAAAGCGTAATGGCAAGTATCGAGGTAGAAGTTCAGAAAAAGGAGATTGTAATTGTTTGGCTAAAACGAGATTTGCGTTTTACAGACCATGAACCACTGTTTTACGCCCAAAAACAAGCTTTACCAATCTTGCTAGTGTACTGCTTTGAGCCCACAATAATGCGATATGATGACAGCGATGTAAGGCATTGGAGATTTGTGTACCAATCCTTAACAGATATGCAAATAAAGCTTGAGAGCTTAGATTCAAAGATCGCTATTTTTCATAACGAAGCGTTATTTGTATTGTCTGAGATTGCGAATCATTATGCTATTAAAACCTTATTTTCTCACCAAGAAATTGG
>JBIKOE010000075.1:0-5984 GCA_044358215.1 Crocinitomicaceae bacterium | reverse complement strand
TACAGAACAATTAATTTATGGTTAAATCAAGGACCATGTAATAAAGTAACTTATTTAGATCAAACTGATAGTATTATTCAGAACATACTTACTGAATTTGAGCAAAACTATGTAAAATCTAAAAGAGAGACTTTTAATTTAGATAAAACAACCTTTGAAAAGCTATCAGTACTAAAATATTTGTTTTAATCTTTATTCTCAAGAATATAACTTTTATACAACTCACCTTGAGCATGAAATGGAGGTAAATCTCTTTTAGAGTAAGTATTTTTCATGTCAGCTAGAATACTTCTTGCCTTTATACTTCCTCTCCACTGAAAATCAAAAATACGTTGAATTTCAGCTTGGATTTTAATATCCTTAATGACCACGCCTACTTCAATACGCTGATCTAAATTTCGCTGCATCAAGTCTGCACTAGATATAATATAGATAGCTTGACCATTGTTTTCAAAAATAAAAAACCGGGAGTGTTCTAAATAGCGATCAACAAGACTAATAACTTCTATGTTATCACTTAACCCTTTTACGCCAGGCTTCATACAGCAAATTCCACGAATAATCATTTGAATCTTTACTCCACATTGACTTGCATAATAGAGTTTTTCAATAATTTTATTATCTGTAATATTATTTATTTTGATTTTAATACTTGCGCTTTTTTTTGCTTTAGCATTTGCAATTTCATTATCTATGTACGAAATTAATTTTCTTCTTGTATTAAAAGGAGAAACCAATAGATTACGGAATTGATATCTTTCTAGATTGTTCTCCAATAATTTAAATACTTTATTAACTTCCAATGAAATTTCTCGATCTGAAGTTAGAAGTGCCAAATCCGAATAAATACTTGCAGTTTTTTCATTAAAATTTCCAGTACCTACAAACGTGACAAATTGATCTTTTCCATCTATAATTTTTCTAATTTGTAGAAGTTTAGAATGTATTTTTAAGTTTGGTGAGCCATAAATCACATTTACACCAAATTCTTTAAGTCTATTACTCCACCAAAGATTATTTTCTTCATCAAAACGAGCTTGTAATTCAAAAACAACAGTAACTTCCTTTCCATTAAAAACACAAGCTAATAGCGCATTCATCACATCTGAATTCTTAGCAATTCTGTATATATTAATTTTAATATCTTTCACCTTTGGATCTAAAGCCGCTTCACGAAGTAAATCTACTACATGATCAAATTTTTGATATGGAAAATGTAATAATACATCTTGTTCTAAAATTATATCTATGTGGCTTTTTTCACTTAAAAAAAGAGGATGTGCTTGTTTTGGTTCTGGTTGATATCTAAACTTTTTGATGTTAAAGTCAGGAAAGGACATAAAGTCTTTAAAATTGTGGTATCGACCACCTGGAATTTTATTGTTTGTACTATTTATACCTAGAGATTTTATAAGGAATTTTAATAAATCGCTTGGCATTTTAGAGTCATAAACAAAACGAACAGGATCTCCTTTCTTTCTTTGCTTCAAACTTTTTTCTATTTTATCAAAAAAAGACAAAGATAAATCATCATCAATGTCTAATTCAGCATCCCTTGTAAACTTAAAAGTATAAGCCATAATCTCAATCGGATTAAAGATTGAGAAAATTTCTTTAAGCTGAAGACGAATAATATCATCAATTAAAATAAAATCAATTCTATTTTCCTCATTTAAAACAAAAAACCGACTGTATTCACTTGGAATTTGAATTAATGCAAAGCGAATTTTATTCTTTGATTCTACAATTTTAACAGCCAAATAAATAGCATAATCGCGTAGTCTTGGAAAGTTATTTTTTTTTTCTAAAATAATTGGGAAAATAACGTGCTTTAAGTTTTCATTGAAATAATCTTTTATAATTATTGATTGTTCATTACTCACTTTACTTTCATTCAGCATAAATATATTTTCCTTCTCAAAATCATCTTTTATTAATATGAATGCATTTTCAAAATGCTTTTGTTGTTTCATTACAACTTTTCGAATCTCTTGATAAAGTTGCTCAGCATTGCCATTAAAACCATCAATTTTTTGTTTTTTTAAATGCTCTAACCGTTTTAAATTTGCAACTCTAACTCTATAAAATTCATCCATATTATTAGAGTAGATTCCTAAAAACCGCATGCGCTCAGTTAGAGGTACAATTGGATCTAAAGCTTCCTGAAGAACTCTTTCATTAAAGGAAAGCCAACTTAGCTCTCTGTTTATTATATTCATAATAAATTATGGGGTTTTAGATTTATCAAGTTTATTGCTCAAGCAGATTTTTTTTCAAACTCTAATTAACTAATAATTTAATTTTTTCATAATAGTCCTCGCCAAAACAAAAAAGGTAAACTCCAGGCTTAAGACCAGATAAATTAATTTTGGTTTCTATTGAATTTAAAGTGCCATTCAACATTATTTTTCCTTCATTATTTAAAATTCTATAGTTAGAATTTACAAAATTACTGCCTATTTGAATAGTTACAAAATCATCGGAGGGATTTGGATAGACTAAAAATAAATTATCATTTATATCTGAAATACCGTTACACAAGTCAATTGTAATGATTATACTATCAGTGTTCGAACAATTATTTAAGTCCGTTCCTGTAAGAAAATATGTTGTTGTTATTGTTGGAACAAAAGTTTCTGCATTTACAACACTATTAGACCAAGAATAAGATGCTGCCCCACTCCCACTTAAAGTAACAGATTGCCCCAAACAAACTATTGATGAACTTGAATTTGCTGTAACATCTGGCAATGGAAATACGCTTATACTAATACTTGTAGTATCTTGACAGCCGCCTGGGTTACTTCCAATTAAAGAATAAGATGTTGTTTCAACAGGATTAAATGCTAAGCCATTTGTAACACCATTCGACCAAGTATAAGTTGTGGCACCACCACCAAAAAGAGTTACACTATTACCAATACAAATAGAGGAAGAACTAGCACTTGCAGTAAGCTCAAAATTATTTTCGCCATTGATAAAAATAGAACTACTTACATCACCGTTAATTAATGCTGTTGTATTATAGAAATCGTTTGAAGTTATTTCTGTACAAGATCCCAAAACAATAAATTTTAAAATAATCAAATTTGTATTCGAAGGTATAAAGTAATTTATTGATGTTCCAGATGTTGTATTACTTAAATAGAGATTTGTGCTATTGAAATTAGAAAATGCATCTAAACCACTTAATAATGAAGTTGTAGAAATATATGAAAGTTTTGATAGGTCAAATTGAAACCAAAAATCAAAAGAATTTACAGGATTATTACCAGCTGATAATTGAACTGGAATCTCGATAAAATTAACACTGTTCAAGCTTGAATATGTTGCTTGGCTGATATCAAAGACAATTGTATCAGATAAACTAGAAAAAGAAGTGAAACTTATTAATTGAGTACAAAAAAATAATAAAACAATTTTTTTCATCCTAATAATTAAAAAACACTATAAATTAAAGAAAGCCGTGACAATAATGCCACGACTCTCCTTAACTAAAAAAAAAGGTTGTTATTTTGCAATAACGATTCTTTGAGTTGAACTTGAATTCTGATTAAAAACACGAATTAAGTATACTCCTGCAGTAACATTATCAAGATCAATCGCTTGCTCTTGATTTGATTTTACAGAAACTTCTTTCAATAATTTACCACTCATTTCCAAAACTTCTATGTTCACATCCTCAGAAGAAACTACAGTAAAGTTTCCGTTTGATGGATTAGGATAGATAGAAATTCTATCAAGAATAGTTGAAGTAATTCCTGCTTTTTCAAAAGAAACATCAACTGGCTTACCATTTAAAAGTCCCATTAATGAATGAAAATCTTTTTTGTTAATTGTACCATCTGTTGATTCAAAAGAAATTAAAGCAACTGATTGATTTAATTTGAAGTTTTCTAATGTATAAGCTGAATATCGGAAAGTTCTATCATTTTGATTGAAAAAACTTTCAGCTTCAATATTTTGAGCTAACTCAGAAACATTGTCAAAAGATAACTTGCTTTCATTAAATTCAAATGCTAAGTCTAATGCATTTACAGGCTCTTCTGAAGTAATTACTACTGGAACAGTAACCTTATTACCATTAATTACAGCTTGACTTAAATCAATAGTAATTAGTGCATCTTCAGATTTTAACAATCCATCAGCAGTATAAGAAGCATAACTTCCATTTACATCACCTAACATAATTCCTTTGTATGTTTCAGTTCCTACTGTTGGACAAGTTGAATTATTAGAAGTATAATTAGATACAACCATAGGAATAGTAAAAGGAACCTGAGGAACTCTTGCTTTTGAGAAACCTATGTTATCGTTTGCTGGAAATGTACCTGAAATAATATAAGCAGGTGTTGCAATTCTAGCATTATCAACAAATATCCAATCTTTAGATGGAGAACCATTTGATACACCTTGGTTATTATAGTTCCAAGATTGCATATATTCAGGGATAGATAATGTAGTTCTTTGTTTCATTTGAGAAATATCACCTGCACTAACTACGCCATCTAAATTAACATCTAAAGCAATGATTTGATATACTGAAGGTGTAAAATCTCCGTTTATCAATAACGTTTTACCCAAAACAGCATCTGCAGCATTAACTATTGCTTGAACACTATTTTCGTTAATAATATCTCTTTGTATAGAAAGATCAAGTCCTGAAGAAAGGTTACTTGTAAACTGTCCATTTTGATTTGGAGTTACAGGAGAACCAGTTGAACCATAGATATTTGTTATCAAAGCACTAGATGGAGAAGCTGAATTGTATGTGATAGGACTTGAGTCAGACCAAAAAACTAGGTTTCCAGTATAACTTTGCACCGCTGTTGAATACATTTTAGCTGATTTAACAGACTTAGCCTGTACTCCAGTTATATAACTTTCTTGCATAAATGGAACTGAAACAATAGATGAATCAATTGCATTAAAGCCTGCTAACTTAGTGAAACCTACATTAAAAATAGTACCAGTACCATTAAATTCGGCACTTGATGGAGCAGATCCATTTAAATTTATAGTTAAGTTTAATACTCCAGGACTTGGAATTGAAGAACTTGATTCAACATATGTTGAATTTATCAATTCATTTGTAATTGTAACATTTCCTGTTGGAACTAGCTTTGTAGCATCATAATTTATAACAACATCATAGCCCTTAACATCATCTACTGAATAAGGAGAAGATGTAGCAACTGGAACTTGGTAAAGAGTCTCGCTACATATTGTAGAAGCAGAAAGTACTTTGTACTCAGGTGCAAGAATCGTTAAATTCAAAACTTGAGCTACGCAGTTAACTTCGTTTCCAGTATAGGTTCCAGAAGCAGTATATGTTTGACCATTGTTAGACCAAGTAAATGAATTATATACAGATTGAGTTGTAGCATTTATTTCTTGAGTCCCACTAACTACCCAAGCACAATTTGTAAAAGCTGCTGTTTCGTAACAAGCAAGAGTTGGTTGTACTGGCTGCGTTCCAGTAAGAACCCAAGCACAATTTGTGAAGGTTGCTGTTTGGTAACAAGCAGTTGTTGGTTGTACTGGCTGTGTTCCACTAACTACCCAAGCACAATTTGTAAAGGCTGCTGTTTCGTAACAAGCAAGAGTTGGTTGTACTGGCTGTGTACCAGTAATAACCCATGTACAATTAGATGAATTAAAAGTTGCAGTTTCATAACAAGCAGTTGTTGGTTGTGCTGGCTGTGTACCTACTATGTCATAAGAACAAGTCTGATTATTAAATATTGCTTCTTGATAACACAAAACAGCTGGAGCAAGATTTAATCCACGAGTAAGAGATGGATGAGTTAATTCATTTCCAGTTGGGTTAGATGAAACATAATTTTCAGCTACACCGGTTGTTGTGTTTTGTAACTGTAAATTTAATTCAAAGGTTAAATCACCACTTGTTGTAAACTGAGCTACTAAAACCATGTTTGTTGATGTTGGCCCATAAACTCCTCCTAATGCTGCAATAGCATGAT
>JBIKOE010000074.1:0-6242 GCA_044358215.1 Crocinitomicaceae bacterium | reverse complement strand
CTTACTTTTTCAAGTTATTAAACAACGTTTTTTCAATGAGTTCATGCTCTTTTTTATTGATTTGCGTTTCAGAAGAGAACATGTTCCATTTAGATAGCGTTTCTTTTACTTGATCAATGATTTCATTGCCTTTATTAATGTCAAAGTAAGCGGCTAATTTCAATAGATCTTTTTTTCCAATTTCTTGATAAGTATTTGCAACTGAAAGACTTTGATATCCTCCCGGAGAGGGTGAAAAGGTTAAATCGAACGCGGGTGCTAAACCCCATTTTCCTTTTTCATTCATCAAAAAAGCAATGTTTTTACTATGGTCATCCATATTGGAAGCATAGACATTGAAAACAGCCAAACGAAATACTTTTTCGCAAGCGTTTAAATTATTTTCCAATCGGTTTGCAGCATCCATTACATGGCCATAATCCATGATGCTATATCGGAAATCATCATGTAATAAGCCACATGCAGAATGCAGATGCGATCGTTTATTGGCAAAGCGATCAAAACGCTTCGTTCCAAAGAATACCTTTCCGCTTTCAGAATAAAACAAGTTAGATTCGCTCATTTCAATTCCACAAGCCCCTGCCATCTTGTAATAGGCAAACTCAATTTGTGCGATATCTTTTAAATCGTTTAGTGCGGGAAACTTTATAATCCAAGGTTCAAATTCTTCTTTAGAAACAGTGGAGAATTGATTCAATTTTTGATTGTAATTCACCAATATTTTCGGTCTAGCACCAACTGAATTTCCACCAAGATGGTACAATTGATCCAAAAACGTGGCAGTACCAGTTTTTAATAATTCTTCTGATTCTTGAGCAATCAAGTCTAAATTGATGAGTTCATTTTCAAATTTCCCTTCATCGGTAACGGGTTCGTAAATCAATGCGCCTTGAGCACTTTTACCCAGCATAGAAAGGCGGTCCAAAACACTAATTTCTTTTGGGTTTTTGCCACTTTCAATTAGTTTTCGATCCAAGAGTAATCTTCCCCAGCCATCGGGAATTGAATCGTTGAATACGCCAAATATGCCATCAAAAGGTGCTTTTGGCGAAAGAAGTATTTCAGTTGTTTTCTTTAATTTAAAGGGAGAAATATCCAAATCGCTTTCCAAAAAGGAAGGTTCGAATCGAAAATAAATTTGCTGATTTTGCTCAATGAGCATCCCCACCTCAACGATTGACGATCCAAAATCCAATGATACTTTAATTCTTTCTTGGCTCATTCTAATCTACTTAAATAATTTTTCAAGATCCTTGTTTTTGTTGGACTGAAAAACTGTTTCAAAATCATTCAATTTCCCAAGAATAAAAGCAATTTTCAATAATGAATCCAATGAAATATGTCCACTCGTTTCAAATCGTTTGTAACTCCCAAGCGAAACATTGGCACGTTGAGCAAGTTCGCTCTGAGACATTTTATGTTCTTTTCTAAGAGTTTTTGTTCGTTGAGCAAGTTCCTTCAGTATGTCTGTTGGATTTTTATCAATGGAAAAAGGATTCATGTTAGTTAATATATTAGCCAAATTTACTAATTATTAATAGAAATAGCTAATATATTAGCGTTATTATTTTTTGCGGTGAAGTTGAAAATACTCCTATATTATTCGCTAATATCCTTAACATTAATCGGTCAAATTGAGTTAGATAATTTCGGAAACTATCTAGATCCTGTCTAACTCGGCAACAAAATATGTATAGCTGCTAATCTAAACACAGACAAGTTTCCGACACTAAAAAACGAAAAAGCCCGCTTCATTTCATGAAGTGGGCACTTTTTGTGATCCGCTCAGGAGTAGAGAACCAAACAAATGGCTCATTCCAAGCATAGCGCCCACTTTGCTATGCAAAGCTCGGTCATTTTTATTTTCTTTGCTCTACGAAACAAGTTTCAGTCGCCTGAAAATAAAAAAGCCCACTTCAAAAATGAAGTGGGCACTTTTTGTGATCCGCTCAGGAGTAGAGAACCAAACAAATGGCTCATTCCAAGCATAGCGCCCACTTTGCTATGCAAAGCTCGGTCATTTTTATTTTCTTTGCTCTACGAAACAAGTTTCAGTCGCCTGAAAATAAAAAAGCCCGCTTCAAAAATGAAGTGGGCACTTTTTGTGATCCGCTCAGGATTCGAACCTGAGGCCTTCGCCTTAGAAGGGCGTTGCTCTATCCAGCTGAGCTAGCGGACCAATCAATTGAAATTAATTATCAGTTTCAATTAAACTAATTAAAAAAGGGGGATGATTGCTCATCCCCCTCGTCGGGGCGGCAGGATTCGAACCTGCGACCTCCTGGTCCCAAACCAGGCGCGATGACCGGACTACGCTACGCCCCGAACTAATGTATCATCTGTTTAATTAAATCTTCCTGAAACGTTTTTCAGAAAGTGAGTGCAAAAGTAATAAGATTATTACGATTTACAATAGACAAGCCAACAATAAGACTATTCTTCATTAGATTTGAACCCGCTGGTTCTCATCCCGAAACAATCCGTTTTAATATTTATTGCGGAGGGAGCGGGATTACTTCAAGCTCCTATTGTCGCTTTTCAGTGAGCTTCGCTTTGCTCCGGTTCGAACCCGCTGGTTCTCATCCCGAAACAATCCGTTTTAATATTTATTGCGGAGGGAGCGGGATTCGAACCCGCGGTACAGTTTCCCGTACGTCAGTTTAGCAAACTGGTGGTTTCAGCCACTCACCCATCCCTCCAATATTCAATGAACAGGGGGCAAAAATATAAATTTTATTCCTTTTATCAGTAGTTTTTTTAGAAAAAGATTAGGAATTATAGCTGAATTCTCCCTTTTCACTTTTAATACTTACTTGTTTGCCGTCGAAAGAATCTACTTTGCCAATAACCTGAGCTGCAATTCCAAATGATTCTGAAATAGCAATAAGATCTGAAGCTATTTCAAAAGGAACATAAATCTCCATTCTGTGTCCCATGTTAAAAACTTTATACATTTCTTCCCAAGAGGTCCCTGATTCCTCTTGAATCATAAGAAACAAAGGTGGAATTGGAAAAAGATTATCTTTAATGATATGAAGGTTATTTACAAAATGCAAGACTTTAGTTTGAGCTCCTCCAGAGCAGTGAACCATTCCATGAATTTGCGAGCGATAAGAATCTAAAATCTTTTTAATTACTGGCGCGTAAGTTCGTGTTGGCGATAAAATAAGTTTTCCTGCATCTAAAGGAAGGTTAGCAACTTCATCTTCCAATAATTTTCCGCCACTATAAACAAGATCATTTGGTATATTAGGATCAAAGCTTTCGGGAAATTCTTTTGCTAATTGATAGTTGAACACATCGTGTCGAGCACTTGTAAGCCCATTACTTCCCATTCCACTGTTGTAGGTGTTTTCATAGCAAGCTTGACCATAAGAAGCCAAACCAACAATGCAGTCTCCTGCTTGAATTTTATCATTAGAAATAACATCACTGCGCTTCATTCTGGCAATTACAGTAGAATCCACAATGATTGTTCTTACTAAATCGCCTACATCTGCAGTTTCTCCACCAGTGGAATAAATTTCAATGCCATGAGACCTTAAATCTTTCAAGAGTTCTTCTGTGCCATTTATTATTTCAGAAATAACGCTACCAGGAATGAGGTTTTTATTACGGCCAATAGTTGAAGATAAAAGAATGGGGCCAGTTGCTCCTACACATAATAAATCATCAATGTTCATTATCAATGCATCTTGAGCAATTCCTTTCCAAACTGAAATATCTCCAGTTTTTTTCCAATACATGTAGGCTAAAGATGTTTTTGTCCCCGCACCGTCAGCATGCATTACAACACAATAATCGTCATCTCCGGTTAAATAATCAGGAACTATTTTACAAAAAGCTTGAGGAAATAAACCTTTGTCCACATTTTTTATAGCATTATGAACATCCTCTTTTCCTGCTGATACTCCTCTTGCTTGATAACGATTGTCTGACATAAGTTTAATAAAAAAGGTAAAGTTAGAAATTTGACTTATTCTTCAGTCTTATCCTCCTCAAGTTCTTTGAGAATTTTCTGAACATCACCTTCAGTTGCACTTAATTTAGCCTTGCAAAAACGAATTAAAACAGTTGCACGTTTCACTTTTTCCGCTAATTCATCTACACTGATGTTTCCATCTTCCATGTCACTGACAATTTCTTGTAATTCTTCAAATGCTTCTGTATATTTTTGCTCTGTCATTTTAGGTAATTTTCTTTACTTATGTTTAAAGATACAACAATAAAAACAATTTGAAAAAGCATTAATTACTTAAATCCTCTTCGTTTTTTTATTGCTTCGTAAGCATCTTGTATTTGCTGAAATTTTTCCTTTGCACCTTTTTGGTATTCTTCGCCCATTGTCGCAACTTTATCAGGGTGAAAGGAAATAGCCATTTTACGGTAGGCTTTTTTAATTTCTTCATCAGTTACAGATGACTCAACACCTAAAATTTTATAATCTGAATCTACATTTCTGTAGAACATATTTTTCACACTTTCAAATTCTACTGCAGAAACACCGAGCATTGTAGCAATTTTTTGAATAATATTCATTTCCGTTGGAGCAACATCGCCATCTGCTTTTGCAATACTAAAAAGATAGTGAATTAATTGAACACGAACTTCAGAAGGCATTCTAGTGCGAATATCTGCGCAAATTTCTTGAAGTGGTATTTTATCGGAATCCAGGAAATTTTTAAGGATTTGAAGATGCTCACTAGTAAAACGATTGCCAAATTGCGAAGCAAAAAAACGTTTCACAAAGTCAAGTTCGATTTTTAAGACTTTCCCATCAGCCTTCATTACAGATGCGGAAAGCGCCATGAGCATGGTTTGAATATCGTAGCGAGAGGATTGTTGTCTGTAATATTCAAATGAATCTTGAAAACTTTTTCGACCACTAGAAGAATTAGAGGCACCAGATTTACTAGTTGTCCGATCAATTAAGGAGCCAATGATGAATCCAAAAAGTCCTCCTCCCAACGTTCGTGTAGTAAAATAAAATCCAAGACCTAAAATCCACTTATACACACGCTGCGCTTTAAAAATTTTTAATAGGAAAAATCCTGTGTAAAATTAGTGAATTAAGCAATATGCTCAATGTTTCGCTCGATAAAACTATCTAATGCTTCGCCTTTTAACATCCCTTGAGCCAAAAGTGCAAGATCTGTAAGTTGCTTTACACTTGCCTTTTGATCCTTTGCTTTTTTAGTTAAAAGCTGTGCAATTTTTGGATGATTTGCATTTACAACGAGCGTAAACATTTCTGGAAAAGCTCCAAACATTCCACCGCCACCTAATTTTTGCTGTTCCATCATTCGTCGAATAAATTCAGGTTGCGTAATAATCATTGGCGAATCACTTTCACTCATACTTTCAAATTGAACAGTATATTTTTCTTTGTTTAAGCATTCTTCAAAAACAGGCTTTAACTTTTCTTCTTCCTCTTTTGAAATTTTTGAAGGAAGTTCATCTGTTTTGCGAATTAGCTTGTCTAGTGTGTCAGAATCAACACGAACAAAACTTGTATTTTCTATTGATTGCTCGAGTTTTTGAATCCAATGAGAAACCAAAGGGCCTTCTAAATGAAGAACATCGTAAGCTCTTTCTTTTGCTTTTTTAACAAAGGAGAATTGTTCTTCCGGGTTATTGGTATACAAACAAATTGTTTTTTTGTCTTTATCCACTTGAAGTGCTGCAATTTTTTCTTTGTATTCTTCCGGAGTAAAATAAAGCCCATCAGTATTTTTCAATAAGGAAAAACCTGCAGCTTTTTCAGCAAATTTTTCATCTGATAACATTCCATATTGAACAAATATTTGTAGGTCATTCCATTTATCTTCAAAATCCTTGCGGTCTTTTTTGAACATATCTGCTAATTTATCCGCCACTTTTTTGGTGATGTGAGAAGCTATTTTTTTGACGTTGCCATCACTTTGTAAATACGACCTAGAAACATTTAAAGGAATATCTGGAGAATCAATTACTCCATGTAAAAGCGTTAAAAATTCGGGTACAATTTCTGCAACACTATCCGTAATAAAGACTTGATTGGAATATAAATTTATTTTATTTCTCTGAACTTCAACATTCTCCTTAATTTTTGGGAAATAGAGAATACCCGTTAAATTAAAAGGATAATCTACATTCAAATGAATATGAAAGAGAGGCTTGTCAAATGTTGAGGGATACAATTCACTGTAGAATGAAGAATAATCTTCGTCATTCAAATCTACAGGTGCTTTCGTCCAGGCAGG
>JBIKOE010000073.1:0-6414 GCA_044358215.1 Crocinitomicaceae bacterium | reverse complement strand
CGTAAAATCGCACTTTTTCCGCTCATATTTGGCCCAGTAATCATAATCATTTGCTGCGTTTCATTGTCGAGAAAAATATCATTTGCAATGTATTCTTCACCATGCGCAAGTCGTTTTTCAATAACAGGATGCCTTCCATTTTTAATGTCGAGAATAAAACCATTATTAATTTCTGGGCGCCTATATTTGTTGGCTTGTGCAATGGTTGAAAAGGAAAAAAGACAATCTAAACGAGCAACGATAAGTGCATTGTACTGAATTGGGTGGATGTAATCCGCCATTCCTACTACAAGTTCTTGAAAAAGTTGTAATTCAATGACCAGCATTTTTTCTTCGGCGCCGAGGATTTTGCTTTCATACTCTTTCAGTTCTTCCGTAATATATCTTTCGGCATTTACCAAGGTTTGCTTGCGAATCCAGTCTTCTGGCACCTTGTCTTTGTGTGTATTTCGGACTTCAATATAATATCCGAAAACATTATTGAAAGAAATTTTTAAACTTGGAATTCCAGTTCGCTTTGCCTCATTATTTTGTAGGTTTTCTAGATAATCTTTTCCTTTAAAAGAAATCTCTCGCAATTCATCCAACTCATTATGACAGCCTTGCCGAATTACCATTCCTTTTCCAATCTGTCCTGCTGGCTCATCTACTAATGTTTCACCAATTAATTTTATTAATGATTCACAAGAATGAACCTGTTCCATCATTTTTTGCAAGGAGGCAGGCGCTCCGTCACTAACTATTTTTTGGATTAATGGAATTTGTAGGAGTGTCCTTCGCAAGTGCATCACTTCCCGAGGATTTACCTTTCCCACAGCAACTTTTGAAATCAAGCGTTCTAAATCTCCAATTTCGCGTAAATGCTGCCCTAATTCAAAAGAGATTTGCTCATTTGTCACGAAGTAATCTACGACATCTAGGCGTTCTTCAATTGGTTTTTGATCTTTTAAAGGTAGCACCATCCAACGTTTCATGAGTCTCCCGCCCATTGGGGTCAATGTTTTATCTAAAATATCTGCAAGTGTTATCGCATTTTCATTGGATGAGGTAATGAGCTCCAAATTGCGAATTGTAAAGCGATCCAACCAAACGTAGCGTTCTTCTTCAATGCGTGAAATGGAACTGATATGTCCCAATTTTTGATGTTGATTCTCATTTAAATAATGAAAAATTGCTCCAGCCGCGATAATAGCATCTGGTAAATTATCTACACCAAATCCTTTTAATGATTTCGTGCCGAAATGTTTTGTTAAGCACTCCGTTGCGAATTCCTCTCCAAAAACCCAGTCTTCCAAGCGGAAAGTGTAGTACTTTTCTCCGAAAATTGCTTGAAAATCTTTTGTCCTATTTTTTTGATAGATAATCTCGCTTGGAGAAAAGCCACTCAAAAGCTTGTCTATGTAATCTTTGTCACCTTGAGCAACTAAAAATTCTCCGGTGGAAACATCTAAGAAAGCAACACCAAGGTTTGATTTACCGAAAAAAACAGAACACAAAAAGTTATTTTTCCCTTGTTCTAATACTTGATCATTAAATGAAACTCCAGGAGTTACAAGTTCCGTTACACCTCTTTTTACAATTGTTTTTGTCATTTTCGGATCTTCCAATTGATCGCAAATTGCAACACGCTGTCCTGCTCGCACAAGTTTCGGAAGATAGACGTCTAAAGAATGATAGGGGAACCCTGCAAGTTCTATTTCTCGCCCAGAACCATTTTTTCGTTTTGTGAGGATGATTCCTAAAATCCGCGAGGTTTTTATGGCGTCTTCCCCAAATGTTTCATAAAAATCCCCAACGCGAAAAAGCAACAAGGCCTCAGGATGACGCGCTTTAATTTGATTGTATTGCTTCATCAAAGGTGTTTCCGCAATCTCTTTTTCGGGGCTAATTTTCGACAAGGGTATTGATTGTTAATTTCAAATATAAAGATAAGAAAAAATTTATTGTTGGAACACCTTGATTGTTTTTTACCTTTACAAACTACATTATGAGCATAGAAAACAATAAGAAACTCAAACTTTGGGAACTTGATAGATTAAGCGAGGAGCAGTTTAAATCTCAGGCAAAAAATCCACTTATTGTGATTTTAGATGATATTCGCTCCTTAAATAATATTGGTTCTTTTTTTCGCACAGCTGATGCTTTTAACATTGAAAAAATTTACCTCTGTGGAATTACAGCTTGCCCACCACATAAAGACATTCATAAAACTGCTTTGGGAGCAACTGAAACAATTGTCTGGGAATACCGCGAAAATATTGAAGAATTAGTGCAAGAATTAAGTCTTCAAGGCATAGCTATTTGCACTATTGAACAAGCAGAAAAAACACTTTTCCTTCAAAATATTTCTGAACTAAGAGAGGATAAATTTGCCTTAATTTTTGGCAATGAAGTAAATGGCGTGAAACAAACAATTGTCGATCGTTCGAATTATGTTATTGAAATACCACAATTTGGCACCAAGCACAGCCTAAATGTGAGTGTTTGCGCAGGAATTGTTCTTTGGGAATTTTGCAAAAAGCACCTATAAAAAGCCATTTATTTTACGTTTTTAACGGAAGAAATAAGTTTTGCTAATTACATAAACAGAGAGATTTATTAGAAAAAGGGTAAAAATTCCCTTAAATTCGCAGGGATGAATCTCTATTCGCACAAACAACGTTGGAAAATCACCTTGCTCCTTTTATCACTTTTTATAATTGGCGCTTCCTTGTTTGTATCGAATTCAATGATAGAAAAAATATCGCTAAGAGAAAGAGGAAAGGCGCGACAATGGGCGGAAGCAATAAAGAAAAAGGGCGAACTTGTACAGTTAACAAATCAGATTTTTAATGAACTCCGCGAGAAAGAAAAACAAAAAATTCTACTCATAGAAGAAGCGCAAAGAACAATTTTAAGTGGCTCAGACTTATCAATGAATCAAGATCTTGATTTTGCAATTAAAATCATCAAAAACAACAAAGATATTCCTGTTATTTTATTAAATGACGATGGCTCTGTTGCGCAGCAGAGAAACATAGCGCTGAACGATTCTGCGAATGCAATTCCAAGTGATTCTGTTTTACAAAAATTAGCAAAGGAATGGAAATTGGCAGGGCGTGTATTTGAAATCGAAGTTTATAGAGGAATGTTTATGACTTTTGTTTATGGCGAATCTCGTGAGTTACTTCGTCTAAAAAAGGAAAGTGATGTCATTCTATCTTCTTTTACAAGTCAATTACTTGATAATTCTGATTTAATTCCAGTTTTATTAATTGATAAAAAAACACAAACAATTGAAGCAAGTAATTTGCTTTCAGAACAACTAAAAGAGGAAGCATTAAAAAGCACAATTAAATCCTTAGCTGCGGAAAATACTCCTTTAACACTCAATTTTGGTTCGGGAGAAAAGATACTTTATTTTAGTGATAGCCCAGAAGTACGTCAATTGATTTGGTTCCCTTTCATTCAATTTAGTGTTATTGCATTAATTGTAATCATTGGTTATTTGATGTTTTCTACCTTTCGTAAAGCAGAACAAAATCAAGTTTGGGCTGGCATGGCAAAGGAAACAGCGCATCAATTGGGAACACCACTTTCTTCAATGATGGCTTGGGTTGAACACTTAGAAGCAAGTAAAACAGATCCAATGGTAATCGAAGAAATGCACAAAGATTTAGATCGCTTAGAAAAAATAACAGATCGCTTTTCTAAAATCGGCTCAGGTGCAAAATTAACAGACGAAGATTTAATGTTAACCATTGGAAATAATTTGGATTACTTGAGGGCGCGTTTATCAGATAAAATCACAATCAGCTTTTCACTTGTTGGAGAGGCTCCTGTAATGGTTAAGCACAATGCGGCCTTGATTGAATGGGTGATTGAAAACATTTGTAAAAATGCCGTTGATGCAATGGATGGAAAAGGAGATTTAACCATTGAGATTTCTAGGGAGTCAGGTTTCGTTCACATTGACATTAGTGATACAGGAAAAGGATTGACGCCAAAGCAATTTAAAACAATTTTTCAACCGGGATTTTCTACAAAGAAAAGAGGTTGGGGCCTTGGACTCACGCTTGTAAAACGGATTATTGAAGAATACCACAAAGGGAAAGTCTTTGTGCTGAAATCTGAAATTGATAAGGGAACTGTTTTTCGAATTAGTATTCCTTCCTAAATCTCTCTACAGACTAATAAGATTTTGAAGCAAGTATATTTTACAAAAAAGCGATTATTTTAAAAACAATTTTTTACTTTTGTAAAAAATTAGTGTGAAACAACTATTCAAATTATCTTTAGTTTTCCTTGTTTTTCTTTCGATTGTAGTTCAATCTTTGTCATTCTATATTCCTTCGTTTAATGAGGAAATTTCTGAAATCGTATTAATTGATTTTGAAGAAGAGAATGAAGAATCTGAAAAAGAAGTAAAGGAAGAAGAAAATCTCAAAAATGATTCGTTTCATATTCCAATTCCAGTTCAAATTTTTATTTCCTCTTTGCTTTCAAATTGTGATAATTTTCTCTTCAATTACCGTTCTCCAGCACTCGCTTTTTTAAGTCCTCCTCCGGAAAAACTGTCCTAAATAGTAAAATTTATTTAAATATTTTCTCTGCTTGTTGTCTGCAGTATTTAAATATTTTTTTTTAATTACATGTGTCTAGGGATTAAACTCCTATCAGACTCGTGTAAAAACCTAACGATTTAATCTTATAATAACTACTAAAAGAATGAAAACACTAACAAAAGAAATACAAGATGCCATTACACCATCTATGGCATTACAAATACTTCAAGATGGAAATAAGCGATTTGTCTCTAACTTAAAAACCAACCGTAACCTTTTACAACAGGTCAACGAAACCTCTGACGGACAGCACCCATTTGCTGTGGTTTTGAGTTGTATTGATAGTAGGACTTCTGCTGAGCTTATTTTTGATCAAGGACTCGGGGATATTTTTAGCGTGAGAATTGCCGGTAACATTATCAATGAAGATATATTAGGGAGTATGGAATTTGCTTGCAAATTAGCTGGCTCAAAAATAATTGTAGTTCTTGGACACAGTAAATGTGGAGCAGTAAAAGGAGCCTGTGACCATGCAGAAATGGGAAATTTAACAGCTTTGCTTGCCAAGATTAAACCCTCAGTAGATGACGAAGTCGAAACCAAAGATAATCGCACTTCCAAAAATGCAGATTTTGTTGAAAATGTTGCTGCTATCAATGTGAAAAGAAGCATAAAAGCAATTATGGAGAAAAGTGCTATTCTTGAACAGATGATTAAAAATAGAGAAATTGGCATTATTGGTGGAATGCATGATTTATCAACAGGAAAAGTTTCGTTCTATTCAGAAACAGCTTTTATTTCTTAATTTAAAACTTAAAAAAATGAATCTTAAATTTCTAAAAAGTGATTTTCCAGCGAGTATCGTTGTATTTTTTGTTGCCTTACCTTTGTGTCTAGGTATAGCATTAGCATCAGGAGCACCACTTTTATCAGGATTGATAGCGGGTGTAATAGGAGGAATTGTTGTAGGGGCATTGAGTGGTTCTAATTTGGGCGTATCAGGTCCGGCGGCTGGACTTGCTGCAATCGTAGCCGCTTCAATTACAGAACTTGGTAGTTTTGAGGTATTTCTAGTGGCTGTAGTTTTATCGGGTATAATACAGATATTATTTGGTATCCTAAGATTAGGAATAATAGGCTATTTTTTTCCAAATAGCGTAATACTTGGAATGCTTTCGGGCATTGGAATTATTATCATCTTAAAACAAATCCCTCATTTATTTGGATATGATTCCGAACCAATGGGGGCAGATGAGTTTGTAGAAGCAACAGGTGAAAATACATTTTCTGCAATTTCACATATTTTTAGCAATGTAAGTCCAGGATCTGTTATAATTGGTTTTTTGGGTTTAGCTTTGATTGTTTTTTGGGATTCTATTTTAGCAAAAAAAGGAAAAATATTTAGGGTTCTACAAGGGGCAATTGTAGCTGTTTTGCTTGGGACAATAATCAAATTGATCTTTGATAATTATCCAACTTTAGCTGTTAAAGATATTCACTTAGTTTCAATTCCTGTTGCTAATAATCTCAATGATTTGATCAGTTTCCTTACTTTTCCAGATTTTAGCGCCATTACAAACCCAAAGGTTTTAACGATTGCATTTACCATTGCTTTAATAGCTAGTTTAGAGACTTTATTGAGTGTGGAAGCAACAGATAAATTAGATCCGGATAAACATGTCACACCAACTAATCGTGAACTTTTTGCTCAAGGAACTGGTAACATTCTCTCTGGTTTGATAGGTGGTTTACCTTTAACCCAAGTTATTGTAAGAAGTTCTGCCAATATACAGTCTAACGCTAAAAGTAAACTATCCGCAATTATTCATGGCCTTTTACTATTACTTGCTGTTTTAGCATTACCTAAAAT
>JBIKOE010000036.1:0-20906 GCA_044358215.1 Crocinitomicaceae bacterium | reverse complement strand
GATTTTTAAATTGCTATTTAATTCTTATTATGACTTATCAAAAGATAAAGCAATTTCAATTGATACATTAATTCAAGAATTTGAGAAATCAGGGAATTGTAATATTCTTGCTGTTGCAGAAGATTGTGCTCTTTTTTCTGAAATTGAGTGGCAAAAATTGAGTGACCATCAAAAAGAAACTATTCTTCAAAAATACCGGATAGCTTATTTGGCTGATACTTGGGTAAATTGGTGTCCTAAATTAGGAACAGTTTTAGCAAACGATGAAATTGTGAATGGTTCGTCTGTTCGTGGGGGTTTCCCAGTTGAACAAAAACTCATGCGCCAATGGTCTATGCGAATTAAAGCGTATGCTGAACGCTTATTGGTTGGACTTGATACAATTGATTGGTCTGATTCTATAAAAGAACAGCAACGAAATTGGATTGGAAAATCAAAAGGAGCATCTCTTACTTTTAATGTGGAAAATTCAGATTTAAAAATAGAAGTTTTTACAACACGTCCAGATACTGTTTTTGGTGTAACGTTCATGGTACTTGCACCTGAGCACGAATTTGTAAAAGAAATTACAACAGCATCCCAAAAAAAGCAAGTCGAAGAGTATATTAAGTCTGCAGCTTTAAAAACGGAGAGAGATCGCCAATCAGATGTGAAGAATATTTCAGGAGCTTTTACTGGAGCCTATGCTCTTCATCCATTTACAGGCGAAAAAATTCAAATTTGGATTGGAGATTATGTTTTAGCAACATATGGAACAGGTGCTGTTATGGCAGTTCCATGTGGAGATCAGCGCGATCATGATTTTGCTTCTCATTTTAAATTGGAGATTCGCTGTATTTTTGAGGGAATTGATGTTTCCAAAAATGCGTATTCGGAAAAAGAGGCGCTTATTGTGAATTCTGAGTTCTTAAATGGACTAGAGGTAAAAGCTGCAATGGAGAAATGCATTGAAATTATTGAAGAACGTAATTTAGGAAAAGGAAAAATAAATTTCCGCTTAAGAGATGCTGTTTTTTCAAGACAACGCTATTGGGGAGAACCTTTTCCAATTTTTTATAAGGATGAAATTCCTCATTTGGTGGAGGATAAAAATCTACCGATTGAATTACCTCTCGTTGATAAATACTTGCCGACAGAAGATGGTGAGCCTCCTTTAGCTCGTTCAAATCCCAAAGATTGGAATTATTTTGAGGGCGATAGAATGGAATACAATACTATGCCGGGGTGGGCTGGAAGCTCTTGGTATTTTTTGCGCTACATGGATCCGACAAATGATAATGAATTTGTTGCACGCGAAAAAATTGACTATTGGAAGAATGTTGATTTGTATATCGGCGGATCAGAACATGCCACAGGTCATCTTTTGTATGCAAGATTTTGGACAAAGTTTTTATTTGATTTGGGTTTTTTACCTTTTGATGAACCCTTCCAAAAATTAATAAATCAGGGTATGATTCTCGGTAGAAGTAGTTTTGTTTACCGAATTCAAGGAACAAATACGTATGTCTCAAAAGGAAAAATAGGGAATTCAAATGTCCTTCCAATTCATGTAGATATTAGCTTAGTAGACAATGATATTTTGAATATTGTCCAATTTAAAAATTGGCTGCCAGAATTCAAAAATGCAGAATTTATCATGGAAGATGATGGTTTCTATTTGTGTGGTTCTGAAGTTGAAAAAATGTCTAAGTCAAAGTTTAATGTTCAAACGCCTGACGAATTAGTGGATAAATTTGGTGCTGATACACTTCGTATGTATGAGATGTTTCTTGGTCCTTTAGAACAAAGCAAACCTTGGGATACAAAAGGAATTACAGGCGTTCACGGATTCTTGAAAAAATATTGGCGTTTGTTTTATACAAACACTGATTTTTCGGTTTCTGATGAAGAACCAAGTAAGGAAGCACTTAAGACAATTCACCACACAATTAAACGTATTCAAGAAGATTTAGACCGTTATTCTTTCAATACTTGTATTTCTACATTGATGATTTGCGTGAATGAACTTACAGATCAAAAATGCAATTTCCGGCAGATTTTAGAGCCACTAACAATTCTTTTATCTCCTTTTGCACCGCATATTGCCGAAGAAGTTTGGAGTTTATTAGGACATCCTTCTGGCTCTATTTCTTATGAGCAATTTCCAGTTTTTGAACAAAAATATTTAGAGGTTTCAGAATACGATTATCCTGTTTCATTCAATGGTAAGTTTCGCTTAAAAGTCACCTTACCTTTAAATATGACTGCTGCAGAAATTGAATCTCATGTTCTAGGACTCGAGCAAGTAAGCAAATGGTTAGAGGGAAAACAACCTAAGAAAGCGATTATCGTTCCTGGGAAAGTCATAAATTTCGTTTTGGGATAAGCCTATTTTTTTGAATTGCAACTATTTTCTTAGTTGCAAAATATGACCTTCTCTTAATATTTCAAGACAACAAATCCATGTTTTATTACATCTTCTCCACCTTCATAGGTAGCTTTAATTCTGTAGAAATAGGTTCCTTCTTCTACTAGATTTCCATCTGCAGTTTTTCCATCCCATCCGCCTGCGGCATCAGTAAATTCATAAATAACATTTCCCCATCTGTTAAGTATAACACAATTAAATTCGATAATTCCAATTGTATTGACAGAGAAAAAATCATTTCCTTCAGTAGAGGATAGTACAATAATATTTGGAGCTGTAATGTCACATGGTTTAATGCCGATAGTTGCTATGTCATCATCAGTATTACAAGCATTATAGACAGTAAAAATATAAGACCCTGCCCCAGAAATTATTCTTGGTATTTCAGTAGATCCATTTTCCCAAAACCAGTTTATAGTTGGAATATAACCCGGCTGTAAGGTCCATTCGTTATGCAATGTGTCAATTGCGGTATTGAGTATTAAAGGATTTAATTCAAAACTAGAACCAATGCAGATATTTGTATCTAAAACCTGCGTATAAATATTTGGAAGAAATTCAATATTAGCTGTTAATGTCACATCACAAGCATTATCTGTAAATGAAACAGTGTAAATCCCTGCATATTCTGTAGAAATCTGGGGATTATTTGCGAATGAATCTGAAAAATTAATTAAAGTGTCTGACGAACTCCAAGTTCCACCATTAAATGCTGTTGTCCCAGTAACTGTATCTACATAATAACAAGCAATTGGATCTATATCTATAGTTGGCAAGGCAATAAAAGTAATCGTAGATTGGGTAGCATAACTGCAGGAATTATCTGTAAATGTAACGGGATAAGTGCCTGATATAATAGAGGAAATAAGTGGATTACTCGTTGATGCATTTGGGGAAAATGTAAGATTTGGATTACTTGAAGTCCATACACCACCTGAATTTGAAATAGTGCCTGCAACTTGCATAGTTAAACCACATAGCGAAGTATCAGAAAAAATAAGCGGTTGGGGTGAAAAAGTAATCGTAGATTGGATCGCAAAATTGCAGGTATTATCTGTGAATGTGACTGGATAAGTCCCTAATGAACTTGAGGAAATAAGTGGATTATTTGTTGTCGGATCAGGTGAAAACGTCAGATTTGGGGCAGTTGTAGACCATACACCACCTGAAATTGCAGTAGTTCCAGCAACTTGAAAGCTAAAATTACATACTGTTGTATCACTAAAAATATCAGGAAGTGCTTGTACTGTAATATTAATAGTGGTATCATAAGGACAGCCGAAATCATCTATAATATTAAAGGTGTAGCCGGAAACACCTGCAGTTGAAGGTTGAACAATAATTAATGTATCATTTTGCGAAGAAATAATAGTTGGATCAGGACTCCAAAAACTAGATTGAACGGTATTTTGATAGTTTCCAATTCCAGGAAAATAGGAAGCATCAAAATAGAGCCCCCATTCAAAAATATAGCCATCATCAACAGCTAAATTATCTTGTACAAAAATTGTCCAAGTTCCATTAACTGGACAACCAGTAAAATTTGCGAAGGTAGTTTCTGGAGAATACGTATTGTTGGGGTTTATAGAATTTCCTGCAGAAAGAGGAGCTTGAGCTGTTACAGGAATTGTATTGCCTGGATATGTTCCCATCATTGTGCCAGTAGTATTAAATACGGAACTAAAACAATATTCCCATCCAATTCCTGGTCCTCCACCTCCAACGTCATCAATCGCATGGCCCAAAAAAGTACCGCCACCGCTATTACCACCGGGAATAAACCCTGGACTATATGAATTTACTAAAGGAACAATAATGCCAGATGGACATTGCAACCAAATTTCTAAATCACCTAAATAGGAGTGTTCCATTGTGATACACACTTGATTCAATGATTGTGCATTTTGAATTGTAGACCCAAAAGGGAAACCTCCAATTTGAATTGGCGCCTGATATTGCTGTCCTGATCCATCGGGAAGATAAGTTAAGCCAGCAAAATTACCCCCTAAATTAAATGTTCCTGGAGGAATAGTTACACCCACAGTATCCGAAATAGTTACACCACCAAGAAGCGAAGTGCTTTCTCCCAAACAAATAATATCATCCAAAGGCATAGTTCCTGCAAAACTTGGAATTTGAGAAACCCGAACTTTGCATCGTAATCTCTCTATCTGCGGAAAAGCATCTGTTAGCAATAAATCTACCAAATATCCGGCACGTGCTGGAGGAGTAAACCATATCGAATCATTGTCAGGATAAGTAACACCATCTGTAACATCCCAGAAAAAATCTATTGAGGAATTAACGTTTTGAGAATAACCAAAGCCGGTAGATTCAAAAGAATATGGAAATAGTGGCCTAGCAATAAACAAGATGCTATCTCCAAAACAAATATCCACAAATCCACTATCTAGCGGATTTAAAGCGTTTGTTCCTTGGCCATTTATATATGCTTCCAAATGCGGTATAAAAGGTTGAAATTGATTACCACACTGAACATTTGCAAGCCAACCTGAACCTTGATTTGAACTGTTTGAGATAAAAACTACTGTCAAACAACCAGATGGATTACTCCAAGATGCTTGATAAGCAAAGCCATTTGGGTCAGTGACAGTGTTATGTACGCCTAATAATGGAGAGGATGTGTTTGGTCCGTCATAAACATATATTGAATCAGAACCATCTACATCAAAAGTAAAGCCTGCATTTATTGCAAATGTTAAAGTTACTTTAGTGCCAAGGCTTAAATTAGGGCAAAAGACTGTTGTATCGTTAAAATTAGCAGGATAGCTTCCCCCGCCTGGGCTTTGAAAATTAGTTCCGCTTATACCAAAGGTTGTGCAATCAATTGGATTACTCTGAGGAAATCCAACATCCCCCATCGTAATGACCTGCGCCTGGAAAGTGATATTTAATGAGAAAAATAAAGCGATTAAAAAAACTATTTTTTGCATCTAAGATTATTTTTTTGTTTTTAATTCATGATTTAATACCCAATTTGATTTTACAACTAAAAGTTTATTTGTTCCTTTAATAATAAAATATTGGTTTTGATCTTTTATTTCAAGTCCAAGATCTAAAAAATTTAACGGGCTTTTTACATCGAGAGAGATTTCTGTGAATTCAGATAAATCTTTATCTTTTGGTTGATCAATTGTATAACAAGCGTTATCTAGAGCGTATACTAAAAACTGATATTGACCTGGATCATCTTTAATCATTTGATTAATTTCTTTATTGGAGTATTTCTTTTCTAGTCGTTGATCCACCTTCTGAGAAAATGAAATAGTACTAAAAAAAGTAAAAAAAAGAAATGGTAAAATAAGTTTTTTCATGATTCAATTGATTTGATAATTAAGACGCAAATTGTTAAAAAAAAGTTGCTTTTAAATAGAAATGAACAACTAATTCATTCCCCAAAGTTAATTATTTAGTTAGATTTGTAAGGTAAAATAAAGATTTATTTAAAAGCATGGAAATAGTAAAATTAGAGGGGATTGCTTCTCAAGTTAGAAGAGATATTGTTCGCATGGTGTCGGCTGTTAATTCAGGTCATCCTGGTGGATCTTTAGGCTGCACAGATTTTTTGACATTTTTGTATTTTGAGGCGATGAACCATTCAGCTACTCCATTTTCGATGGATGGAAAAAATGAGGACCTTTTTTTTCTTTCCAACGGACATATTTCTCCAGTTTGGTATAGTGTTTTAGCTCGCTCAGGTTATTTCCCTGTTGCTGAATTAGGGACATTTAGAAAATTATCTTCACGTTTGCAGGGGCACCCTTCAACAGATAAAAAATTACCTGGAATTCGAATGGCTTCTGGCTCACTCGGACAAGGATTATCAAATGCCCTTGGTGCAGCGCAAACCAAAAAATTAAATAATGATCCTTCAACGATTTTTACACTTCATGGTGATGGAGAATTACAAGAAGGTCAGATTTGGGAAGCAGCAATGTACGCAGCAGCCAATAAAGTAGATAATATAATTGCTACTATCGATTTTAATGGCAGGCAAATTGATGGGGATGTTGAAAATGTTTTGTCTTTGGGCAATCTTGAAGCAAAATGGGAAGCTTTTGGCTGGGAAGTACTTTCAATGAATGGACATGATTTTGAAAATATTAGAGAAATTATGACTCTTGCAAAAAGTAAATTAGGAAAGGGGAAACCCATTGTAATTATTATGAAAACAGAAATGGGACAAGGCGTTGACTTTATGGTAGGTTCACATAAATGGCACGGTATTGCTCCTAACGCAGAACAGCTTGAAGATGCATTAAAGCAACTTGAAGAAACCCTCGGAGATTATTAGTGAGAAAAGCACTATTCATATTTTTCTTTTGCCTTTCTGGTCTTTTATATAGTCAGAAAACAACGCGTATTCTCTTTATTTTGGATGCTTCAAATAGCATGAACTTAGATTGGGATAAGCAAACAAGGATGGCTGCCGCAAAAGAGATATTGTCCCAAGCCATAGAGAAATTAAGGGGCGTTGAAAATTTAGAAATCGCCTTGAGGGTTTATGGTCATCAGTCAATGATAAACAACGAAGTGCAAGATTGTAATGACACAAAATTAGAAGTTCCTTTTGGGAAGGATAGAATTGATGCTATTAAATTAAAAGTGAAAGGTTTAATTGGAAAAGGAGCTACTCCAATTGCCCGTTCCTTAGAAGCTGCAACCGGTGATTTCCCTGATACCCTTGCGCGCAATTTTATAATTTTAATAACAGACGGCTTAGAATCGTGTGACAATGACCCTTGCGTAGTTGCAAAAAAATTAAGGGAAAAAGGGGTAAAAGTTACACCATTTGTTATTGGTCTAGGAATGGATCTTTCCTATTTGGAAAAATTTAATTGTATTGGAACATTCACAGATGCAGAAAGTAAGGAGTCATTCAAAAATGTGCTAACTGATATAATAACAAAGGCATTGATAAGCACAAGTGTTCAGATAAATTTAAATACGATTTTAAAAACCCCAACAGAAACCAATGTAAGCATGTTTCTATATGAAGCAGCTACAAAAAAACTGAAATACACCTTTACTCATACTTTAAATAGATATGGAAATCCTGACACCTTAATTTTAGATCCTTCTTTGAAATACGATTTGGTAGTTAATACGCTTCCTAAAATTGAAAAAAAGAACGTTACAATTAAACAATTCATGCACAATACAATAGAAGTGGATGCTGGACAGGGATTCTTAAAATTTAGCAGTGCAATTTCTAATGAGATTTCAAATCTTACTATGCGTGTTATGTTGAAAGGTCAAACTACTACTTTGAATTCACAAGCATTAAATTCAACTCAGAAATACCTTGTTGGATCTTATGATGTTGAGATTTTTACACTACCAAGAACCTATAAGACCATAGAAATAACGCAAAGTAAGACAACAACAATTAATGTTGTTGCGAGTGGCACACTAAATTACACTGCTAAAAAAAGTTTAATAGGGCAAATTTTTACAGATAAAGGTGCTCAAACATTCGAGTGGGTTTGTGATTTAAAAGAAGGTGCTGATAAGGGTTTATGGAATTTACAACCAGGATCGTACAAAGTTGTTTACCGCGAGAAAGACCAAAAATCATCAGCTTATACTAAAGAAAAGAATTTTAAAATAGAATCAAATAAAACAATTACATTAAATTTATAGGTATGTCATTTGAAGTTTTAGGGAACAAAGATACTCGCTCAGGTTTTGGAGAAGGTCTTGCAGAATTGGGAAAAATAAACCAAGATGTTGTTGCACTTTGTGCAGATTTAACGGGGTCTCTAAAAATGGACGCTTTTCAAAAAGAACATCCTGAGCGCTTCTTTCAAGTGGGTATTGCCGAAGCAAATATGATGGGAATGGCTGCAGGAATGACAATCGGAGGAAAAATTCCTTTTACTGGAACTTTCGCTAATTTCTCAACAGGAAGAGTCTATGACCAAATTCGCCAGTCGATTGCTTATTCTCAAAAAAATGTGAAAATATGTGCTTCACATGCTGGCTTGACATTGGGAGAAGATGGCGCAACACATCAAATTTTAGAAGATATCGGAATGATGCGAATGTTACCAAATATGACTGTTATTGTGCCTGCAGACTTCAATCAAACAAAACAAGCGACAATTGCTATTGCGAAGCACTATGGGCCAGTTTATTTGAGATTTGGTAGACCTGTAATGCCAATTTTTGTGAAACCAGATGCAGAATTTATTATTGGGAAAGCAGATATTCTTCAAGAAGGAACAGATGTTACTATCATTGCTTGTGGACACTTAGTTTGGAAATCGATAGAAGCAGCTAAAATTTTAAGTGAACAAGGAATTTCAGTTGAATTAATTAATATGCATACCATAAAACCTTTGGATGCTTTAGCTATTTTAAAATCAGTGGCCAAAACTTCTTGCGTAGTTACTGCAGAAGAACACATGCGTAACGGTGGGCTAGGTGAAGCAGTAGCACAAGTGCTTGGAGAACATTTACCTCGACCACATGAATTTGTAGCTGTAAATGATACATTTGGTGAAAGCGGCTCACCAATGGAATTAATGACAAAATATGGTATTGACACGCAGAATGTTGTAGCTGCTGCTTTAAAAGCAATAAGCAGAAAATAAGATACCCTTAAACGTGTAAAGCACGGTTTTCAGTAGCTGCTAGTGCTGCCTCTTTAATTCCTTCAGAATATGTTGGATGCGGGTGACAAATACGAGCCATGTCTTCAGCTGATGCATGAAATTCCATTGCAGTAACTGCTTCCATAATTAAATCTGCTGCGCGAGCGGCAATCATGTGAACTCCTAAAACCTCATCTGTTTTAGCATCTGCAATAATTTTTATAAATCCTGCTGTATCCATACTTGCCCTCGCACGACCTAAGGCTTTAATTGGAAAACTTCCAACTTTGTAGGATATGCCAGCTTCTTTTAATTCTTCTTCTGTTTTTCCTACTGCAGCAATTTCAGGCCAAGTGTAAACAACTCCAGGAATTAGATTGTAATTAATGTGTGGTTTTTGACCGGATAACAACTCAGCAACATAAACACCTTCATCTTCTGCTTTATGAGCTAACATCATTCCACGAACAACATCGCCAATTGCATAAATATGAGGAACACTGGTTTGTAAATTGTTGTTTACCTCAACTTGCCCGCGATCATTAAGCGCTAGTCCAGCATTTTCTATGTTTAGTCCACTTGTGAAAGCTTTTCTTCCGACAGCAACTAAGCAATAATCTGCTTCAAAATCCACAGATTCACCTTTCTTATTGATTGCCGTCAGGACAACTGATTTTCCCTTATTCACAACCTTTTGAACTTTGTGTTCTAACTGAAATTTAAAGCCGTCCTTTTTTAATATTTTAATAAATTCTTTACCGATAGAACCGTCCATTGTAGATAAAATAGTAGATGAATTTTCAATAACCTCAATTTCTGTACCTAATCTACCATAGACAGAACCCAATTCTAGACCGATAACGCCACCTCCAATAATGAGCATTTTCTTAGGGATTTCTTTTAAATCCAGCGCTTCTGTTGAGGTTATGATACGTTTTTTATCCGGTTCCATTCCAGGGAAATAATTTGGTTTTGAACCTGTGGCAATTATGATATTTTTACCCTGAATTTTAGTTTCTTTGCCATCTGCTGCAGTGACTTTCACGTTATTTTTGTCGATAAATGAACCTAAACCAAGATGAACATCTATTTTGTTTTTATCCATTAGAAATTTGACACCAGCGCAAGTCTGACTTACCACATCATTTTTGCGTTGAATCATTTGCTTTAAATTTGCTTTAAGGTCTTTTAGTTCTATTCCATGTTCGCCAAAAGTGTGTTTTGCATTATTAAAATGCTCTGATGAATCCAATAAAGCTTTTGAAGGAATACAACCTACATTCAAGCAAGTACCACCCAAGGTAGCGTACTTTTCAATAATTGCAGTTTTCATTCCAAGTTGCGCACAACGAATTGCAGCAACATATCCACCAGGTCCAGAACCAATTATAATTACATCGTAAGTGATCATATTTATTATTTGGGTACAAAGTTAAAACAACTCTGCAAACAAAAATAATTGAAGCTAAAAAATTGGTACGGTATTAGCTTAATTTTGAAGATTCGTATTTTTAAAAATTCTTAAAGCTTATTCTTTGGAGATAGGGTCATTTGTCTTCCAAACTTCTATGTATTGATTTGAATTTATTGGATTTATAGAACGTATTAGTTTATCTATAAAGCTTGGTTCACATTTCTTAACTAATTTTAATCTAGGATAAATAGTTTTATATTCTTCAATTCTCAGAATTAAATCTTCGTCTCCAAAAAAGAAAATATAATCATACTTGCTACCAGAGTTTACCTCTAATGATTGGGAAGTATCTACCCTTTCTGTAAAAATACAATTCCAACTATTTGCATAAAATTTTGGCATTTGTGAAGGTTTTGTTTCGCGTGACCCCTCCGATAAAATTCGCTCACTTTTAATTGAATTATTGAACAAACAATACATTGCTTCGACCCTTGATTTTTTAGAGAAATGAAAGCATGCAAGTACTACAATCGGAATATTTAGTATCCAAAATATGCGATAAGAAAAGCCCCATAATTTTGCCCAAAAATTACTTTTTCTTAACTCTTCAAATCCAATAACACCTAAAATAATAAAAAATGGAAGTATGGTTAAAATAAACCTTTCCTGCCGATTAGGATAAATAGAATGGAACAAAATAAAAATTAGTGTAGGTAAAAAAAATAAAAAATACTTCTTGTAAGATTTTAGAAATCCAATCCAAATAAGAATCCCCAAGGGAAGAATAAATACTCCCATCAATACATAGAAATACATAAAGTAATTTGAATTTGGCTGATAAGCCATTCCTTGATCTAAGTTATATGTAAAATAAGCGAAAAACTCAGCAAATGGATAACCCCAAATTAGATAATCGACAAGACCTTGAGTTAAAACAAACATTAAAATTAGCCCTGTGACATACCATAAGAATTCTTTAAATTTCCAAGTAAAAAAATAATATGCTCCAATGCCAATTGCAAAAACAGCAATTTGATAGCGAAAGGAAAGAGCAAATCCAATTGCTAATCCAGCATAAAAAAAGTTGTATTTGCTTGTTAAATTTTCCCTAATTAATAGCCAAGAACCCCACATAAGAAATGGAACTGCTGCTAACTCGACTAAATTTCTAACGGACATAAACGGGAATACCGTCGCAAGCGCTAATAACCAAGCAACAGATATGGCATTTTTTGAACTTGATAATTTTTCAGTGATTTTATAGCCAAAATAAATTGTTGCTAAAGAAAAAATTCCATGCACTAAACGATTGAAAAACATTAATAACATTGGGTCTACAATACCCACTAATTTAGCGATATAAAAAAATATAAAGTTAAGTCCAACATAAGTAAAACTATGTCCTTCTGGACCACCTCTATTTCCTTCGGACCATGGAAGCCAGCCATTATAATCATAACCATCAACCCATGAAGAAGAAGCTTCTACGACTAAAAAATGATCGTCGTGCATGCCATATCCCTTCGAAAAAATCGCGGCAACTAAACGAATAAAAAAAGCAGACCACAAAATAGTCTTAAGGGAAGAGAAATTGATTTTAAGGATATGATTTAAATTCATCACTTTTTTATAATTCTTTATAATTCTTATAAAATTGAGTTAAAAATGCAGCACAATTTTTTATTTCTTGTTTTTGGTCTTTTTTGGAATAATTATTTTCCAACTCTTTTTTTGTGTCCATGTGATAGATATAATTCCCCTTATTTGAAATCCAGCCATATCCTCTATTAATTGTATGCAATGCAAATTCTGGAGATTTTGGATTTAATAAATCCTTACTCCAAGGAAATTTATTAAGGTCTCCTCTCACTTGGTAAACTAATGTTGCTGCAATATCAGACTGCGATCCTATTTTATGTTGTTTTGTTCCGCAATATTCTTCTTTTAATGCTGCTCCCCAGATTAAAAAAGGAATCCGAAAAAAAGATTTAGAGCTAGGATTTGGTAAGCCAGGAGTTGGATGACCATGATCTGCAACAAAAACAAAAACAGAATTTTTAAACCATGCTTGGGTTTTACATTGAGTTATAAAATTACCTAAACACTTATCAGCATAAACCATTGAATTCATGAATTCTGCTTCATCCCCTGAAAAAATAGCTTTCTTTTTCTTCGGGTGATCATAAGGCGAATGCGTACTTCCTGTGAAAACACAGTGTAAAAAAGGTTCTTTTGTCTTATTAATTTTCTGCAGAAATAGCTTATAAAGATCTTTGTCAAAATAATTCAATTTTCCTCTTTTTAAATTTGATGGAAATATCTTTTCATCATAAACATGCTGAAAACCATGATCCATAAAATATCCTCCAATATTTTCATATTTTAAATCGCCACTGAATAGATAATTTGAAGAGTAGCCCTTAAGTTCTTCATTAATTGTATGAATCTTTCGATGCTTTTCTGGATGCATTGAGATCGATATTTCAGGTAAAGCTGGGTAGCCACTAAAAATACTCGAATTTCCTATTTCTGAAGTTCCGCCACATGCAAAAATATTACTAAATAAGATCCCTTCAGATGCAAGTTTGTCAAAATTAGGTGTGCTTTTTTGCGTCTTACTTAAACAGCTTATAGCATTAGATGACCAACCTTCCAAAACTACAACAACGATATTAGGTTTCTCATTTTTAAAAATAAATTTAGTGTGGGTCTTTGGATAATTATAAAGGTGCTTAACGATCGATTCAGCTTCTTTTTGTTTAATGTCTGGCATAAACTCGTCTATTGATGCTCTATTATATAATAAATAACTTTGTGTAAAATAGTATATAGAATTAACAGATAAGTCATTTAAAACATGATTATTTGAATAATATGCAGAGGCAATATTTAAAGGTATTTGCTGAATTCCTCCACGTATTAATAAAAAGAATTGAGCCAAAAAGCCAAAAAGCACGAGAACTCCAGATAATACCCGTCTTTGCCATCCTAAATAAGTATTCAGTTTTAATTCTAAAAATAAGAAGCGAATAAGAAAAAAGGCTATGATGATTTCTAATAGCAAGTAAAATAAAAACCATAAAAACATATAGAAGCCTGCTGTTCGGAATACCTCATCAGGATTAGATAAATGCAGAAAAACACGAGTTGTTAACTTATGATTCCATTCTGTGTAGGCATTAATTTCACCGCAATGAATAAGAGCTACGAATAAGATTTCAATACTCAAAAAAGTATAAAAAATTGATTTCGCCCATTTTCCTGGCCATATATAAGTTAATACTAAAATCAAAAGAGGGATTGCGCTCAAAGCAGCAGCACTAGCTAAATCAATTCGAAGAGAATAAACAAATGCTAAAAGCCATTCTCCAAAAGAAACATTTGTAAATTTTCCCGCATTGTGAATAGAGAATAAAATTCTGCCAGCATCGAAAAATAATATCCAAAATAAAAGTAGTTTGAAAATGGAATATACCATATTTTTCATGATCATATAGCTGCTATTTTTTTTGTTCTGATTTGCTGCGCTTGAATAATTCCATGTTTGCAACATCTGGAATTGAATTCCGAATAAGACCATTTACGAGCGGATAAATAATTGATTTTGTTTTGAGCTCTTTTGTTAAGATATGTTCTTTCAAATCAACGGAGTCAATAAAAACTAAAAATCCACCAATAAAATATGCCCATTTTATTAAACCAAGTGCTGCCCCCAATAATTTATTTACTAAAGACAATTGAGCGATTTTTATGACCTGTTCTAGTGCCTTTCCTCCAAAATAAATACAAGCGCCTATAAGTAAAAAAAGAATTAGAAAAGAGAATGCCGGAAGATATTCTGGCATTGAATCAGTTTGAGCAGAAATAAAGCGTGAAAATTTATCTGAAAAGTGAAAAGCAGCATAAAGACCTATCAATAATGCTAAAATTGTGAAAAGTGCCATGATAAATCCTTTGGAAAAAGCTCTCCAAGTTCCGTATAGCAGTGGTATAATTAAAATAATATCCAATATATTCACTTTGGAAAGTTAAGGTAAGAAATCAAAAAAATAAGTCCAAAATAAAAATCTTCTAAACAAATACTTGTTTGTTTTTGAATAAGTTCTTAATCTTGTTGCTATGATTTCCCCCTACAATGATGCTTATTTTATGAAGCAAGCATTAGATGAAGCAAAAAAAGCATATATACTTGATGAAGTTCCTGTAGGTGCTGTGATCGTTTGCCAAAATCAAATTATTGCTAGAGGTCATAATTTAACAGAAACATTATGTGATGTTACTGCGCATGCTGAAATACAGGCAATAACAGCTGCAGCAAATTATTTAGGAGCAAAGTATTTGAAAGGTTGCACACTCTACGTTACCTTAGAACCTTGTTGCATGTGTGCAGGTGCTCTTTATTGGTCGCAGATAGATAAAATTGTTTACGGCGCTCGTGATTTGAAACGTGGTGCAGGAAATCATGGAAATAAATTATACCATCCAAGTTCTTTAGTTGTTAATGGTATTTTGGAGGAAGATTGTGCCCAGCTAATGAAAGATTTCTTTTACGAAAAGCGGAAGCAAAGCTAATTATTTGTTTAGTACTCTTAAAAGAATAGCTGTTTGAATAAGCATGGCTGATAAAAATAAAAATAAGAAATAAAGTAATAATCTTGTTTCGTTTTCTACGAAGACAAAAATAGCTACGGAAGTTAGGAAAGCAATAATCTGCAAACTAAACATCAACAAAAACCGAGAAGCAAAAAACTCTGGATCATTACTTGGCAATATAAAAAAAGACAAAGAGCTTATTAAGTAGATAATTAAGACCAATAAACTAATTAATAATCCATCATATCTAGAAAGAGGTGTTAGATTGAGTTCAATAATTAGAAAAAACAAAGAGGCTATTATAAATTGTGGTGTAACCAAATGAAAATAATTGAGTTTATTCATTTGGTTGATTTAATTTTAAAATCTCTCTAATAACAAGAAACATAGAAGAAATGACACCAAAAAGTGAAAGGGAAAGCGTCCACCACGGAGTTGTAGTTTGAAATTTTTTGTCGAAATAGGTTCCTAGCCAAGCAAAGAAAGCAATAATTCCTGCCATTTGAATTCCCATGCTTGAAAAGCGCAATAAAAGATTATTTTTTTTTTCGATTTTCTTAGTCTTCTTCTGAATCAAATACTGCATCATTATTGAAACTACTTGTAGACAAGGGCGCCTTCATTACACATGCTCCTTCAAAAAATGCTCCTTCCTCAATATTTAATTTCAGTGCCTCAATATCTCCTTTTATTCTAGCAGTACTTCGTAAAATAAGTAGATTTTCGATTGTTAACTCTCCTTCTAAAGCGCCTTCGATTTCTGCATTGACACATACCAAATTGCCCTTAAGTTTACCAGAGTTGCCAATTTTAACTTGCCCAGAACAAGAAATATTACCAATTACCTCACCTTCAATCAGTATTCCAGAATTTGAAACAATATCTCCAGTGATTTCTGTTCCTGATATTACTCTATTTAATTGCTCTGAGTTATTTTCGTTGGAGTTCCCAGACCCAAAAAATTCTTTTCTTTTTAACATAAGCTTTAATAATTATCGTTGTAAAATAATTTATATTCTTCAAATTTCGTTGTTTCAATTAACTTTTTCAAATTTTCTTGCGTAATAATGTAAATTATATTGTCTTGAAGATCATCAAGGAATTCAAAACTTGCTTTATAAGCATCAATAAATTTATCGGCAAGTGAAATAGATGCAAATTCTTGAACCAGAATAAACGACTTTTCTGAAAGGGTTATTTTTGAACTAACACGCAATTTACTAGACTTAAATTTTTTAGTTGTAAAATCTGAAATTGTGCCTTTTGAATCTTCCATGTCATCTTCGTTATCTAGAAGAATAATTACATATTGGGTTACGTCTGAAACAAACTCAAAAAAGTATTTTTTATTAAAATCTAATTCTTCATTTTTTGAATACCCTAATTGAATTATCTCAAGCATTTCTTTTGCTCTGTTTGCTTGCTCTGTTTGAGGTTTTTCTTCTATAATTTGATTTAATTTTGGAATTAGAGTTGTCTTATCTTCTGTTAATTGCCCCATTGCTAAAACATTCAAAAGCATATATTCACTTCTACATGTATTTGTTAGGTCTTTTTCAATAATTGCTTGACTTATATTAAAGACTGATTGGTATGCTTGTAATTTATACTCTTCCAACAATTTTAAGTAGTCCTTTTGTGATTCCTCAGCATTTTTCTTTTGCTTTACGTAAAAATCAGGATCTAGAAAATATTTTGCAGCATCAGAGGTAGGATATTTGTCTAAAATATAAGATTTATACTTTTCATTTTTCTTATTATTTTCATTTAATTTATATAATTGAAAAGCAGCTGATAAGTCTGTAATATTAAAAAGTCTTAAAGCAAGTACAGATTCAAATTGCTTTTCTGCTAAATTATTTTCTAACAGGACTTCTTTGAATAATACACCTGATGTATAAAGAGCATCTATCAAACGTAATTGTGATTGAGAAAAAGCACTATCATTGAGAGGAATGTCTTTTAATAATTTTTCTATACTTAATGAATCCTTTGTTTGTTGACCAGCTATTTTTTCTGTTGAATCAACAGAATATGCAAACGTATTTATTGATAATTTATCATTTCTTCGCCAATCGTCCTCATTGTCTCGAGCGCCCCATAATTTTTTAAATTCTGTGAAACCAGTTTCTCTTAATTTTGGGTTGTTGAAAATAAATTTACTTGCTTTTATATTATTATTTGGCACACTATTACTTTGTAATGCAAGTAATTTAGCTGCATCTCTTTCCTTTATGTCTTGTATTTCTTTTCGCAGTTGTTTTAATGTTTCTTTTAGGAAAATTTCTCTGTCTTTATCACTCAACTTTGCGATCCTTTGAACACTGTCCTCAAACGCAGCGGTTTCTAGTGCTTTTACTAAATCAAATAATTTTACTGACTTGTTTTTTACAATATCTGCATTTGGGTAATCTTCTGGCATAAAACGAGCGCAAGAGTCATAGTATTTCTGAGCTGGGACAAACTCTTTGTCAAAAAATGAAATATCTCCAAGTTTTTCATAAGCCATTGCCTTCTGTCTTTTATTTGAAATGGAGTAAAAAGCAGATTTGGTTAAATATTCTTTTGCTTCTTGTTTTTGATTATTATTTAATTCTACAAGACCTAAAGCATAAAAAATTTGGTCTTTAAATGCCGCATTTTTAGAATCACGAGCCATTCTTTTTAAATCTTTCTTTACACCTTCGCTTCCATCTGATAAAGCTCTGTTTAATCGTGCATTAAATGCAATTTCAAAAGAAGCGGATGCACTGACTGCTTTATTAAAATGATGACTTGCGCTTCCTGAGTTGTTAGTATATTGATATAATTGTGCTAAAATATAATTGAACCGTGCTTTTTCCCTTGGGCTGTTTGTTTTAGTAATTGCAAGTTGCAAACCGTCAATTGCATTTTCATAATCTTTTCTTTTCATTGCTAAGTCCGAATAAGCCTTGTAAATTTCTAATTGGAGACTTTGTTTCATAGTGGGTTTAGCAGCGTCTCCTTTTTTCCTATTTAAAAAGGGAATGAAATCTTTAAATTTCTTTTTCTTTTGTTCTTGGGCAATTTCATTTAAACCATCTAATATTAATTTTGCATCAGAATATTTATTCAGCTCAATATATATTTTGGCAATCCATAATTCAGCAATGTAAGTCGAAGGATCTTTAATAAAAAACCGTTTAACAAACTCGAAATTTTTTAGGGCTTTTTCATAATCTCTTCGATAATAAAGAGCCTTTCCAATGGTAATCCAATTTTCATCTATCCAATTATTATATTCTGCTTCCTTGTAATACATATCTACAGCATTCGGCATGCTATGATCTTCAATGACTTTTGTGCATTTTGCGATGGCTGTATCAATGGCTGGGTACATTCCTATTACGTCTTTGTCGTTTGGGAAAGGATTTACAGGAAGAAAAGTATAAAAATCATCTTTGTGAGAACCATCATACGTTATTAATGATAATCGCAGTAATTCGTTGGCATTAAATAGACCGTTATATCTTGCAGTTGTGGAATGGTATTTACGGTTAAAAAAATTATTTTTTTCTGTAGAGCATGAGAAAACACTCAGCAATGCTAAGAGGAGCCATAATTTCTTTATTAGACAGCTTGTCATTCTTTTTAATTCGTCTATTATTAACTGAAAATGAAGGGTTTTAGTATAAAACCCACTCTTTTATTACGCAATATTTGTAAATACTTGCTGAATATCATCGTCATCTTCAATTTTATCCAACATTTTTTCAATATCTATCAGCTGTTCTTCAGAGAAATCAACTGGACTTGTAGGGATTCGTTTTAAACTAGATTTTTGGACTTCCAAATTTTTATCTTCCAAAGCTTTAGATAAAGTTCCAAAAGCGGTATAATCACCATAGACAACAATTGAATTTTCTTCGATTTCTATTTCTTCACAGCCAGCATCAATTAATTCCAATTCTAACATTTCTGGATCTAAATCCTCTGTTTTATTGATTTCAAATACACTTTTACGTGAAAACATAAATTCCATTGAGCCATTTGGAACAACTGCTCCTCCGGCTTTATTGAAGTATGATTTTACATTAGCCACAGTTCTTGTTGGATTATCGGAAGCACATTCAACGAAAACCAATACACCATGAGGACCTTTTCCTTCATAATTTACTTCTGTAAATGACGCAATATCTTTTTGAGCGGATCGCTTAATTGCAGCTTCAATATTATCCTTGGGCATGTTTTCCGACTTAGCATTTTGGATAGCTGTTCGGAGTTTAGCATTTGTTGATGGATCTATACCTCCTTCTTTTGCAGCCATTGTAATGGCTTTTCCTAATTTCGGAAATATTTTAGACATTTTGTCCCAACGCTTTTCCTTTGCTGCTCTTCGGTATTCAAAAGCTCTTCCCATGATACTAATTTTTAACAAAAATAGGGAAATTACGCCGATTTTTCAAGCATCATTTCTTCTGTACTCCCTCTAAAATTAGCTCAATGTAATTTAACAAGGGTTCTTTTCCAAAATTAGAGGTAGCAGAACTCGTAAAAAGGGGAGGAAGTTCATCCCAATACTTCAACATTTCTTTTTTATATTTTGCCAAGTTTTTTTGAAGGGCTGTACTTGACAACTTATCAATTTTTGTAAAAACCATGGAAAAAGGAAGGCCTTTTTCACCACACCAATTCATAAATTCTAAATCAATTTGCTGCGGTTCAAGGCGCGCATCTAAAAGCACAAAAATATTCAATAAGGTTTCTCTTTTTGTTAAATATTCTGCAATGAATTTTTCCCATTGGAAGCGTTTAGATTTTGAAGCTTTTGCATAACCAAAGCCAGGTAAATCTACCAAATACCAATTTTCATCAATTAAAAAATGATTGATTAATTGTGTTTTTCCTGGAGTCCCTGAAGTTTTTGCCAAGGATTTTTTCCCTGTCAACATATTAATTAAGGAGGATTTTCCAACATTTGAGCGGCCGATAAAAGCGAATTCAGGTTTAGCGTCTGTAGGGCATTTACTGAGTTCCGAATTTGAAATAACAAAAATCGCTTCTTTTATTTTCATAGTAGCGCAAAATTAATGGAATTAATAGTTTAATTTAGGATTTAATGAACATTAAGCTAAATTAAAATGTTTGCTATTTATGGCTGTTTACAAGATTAAAGATGTAGAAGTTCTCACTGGAATTAAAGCTCACACTATACGTATTTGGGAAAAACGTTACGGTATTTTAGAACCAAGTAGAACTGAAACACAAATCCGCACTTATTCAGATGCACAGATCGCAATCCTTTTAAATATCAGTTTGCTAAACAATAATGGGCATAAAATTTCTAAAATTGCAGGTTTGCCAGAAGCCGAAATCAATAAATTAGTTTGGGATATTCGCATTGGCAAAAAAAATTGTGACAGTGGCAAAAAATTAATTTTAGCGCTAATTGAATTAGACGAGAAGTTATTTCGCGACACTTTAAATAATTTAATTAACGAACTTGGATTAGCATTAACCTTTTCAGCACACATAATTCCTTTTCTTGATCGGATTGGTGTTATGTGGTTAACTGGTTCGATAAGTCCCGCTCAAGAGCATTTTATTTCGAATCTAATTCGCCAAAAAATTATTTCAGAAATTGACAAGCAAATTGTTCCTGAGACAACTGATGCTCCAATAATGCTTTATCTTCCAGAACACGAATGGCACGAAATAAGCTTGCTTTTCTACCATTATTTACTCAGAAGTAAAGGATTGCATACTGTATATTTGGGACAAAGTTTACCTTATGACTCATTGGTAGATTGCATTAAAACAATTAAACCCAAGGCAATTCTAAGCGCTTGGTTAACTGCAGTTGACCTAAGTTTTTTGAAAAACTATTTCCGAAAATTAAAAGAAGATACAAATG
>JBIKOE010000035.1:0-21295 GCA_044358215.1 Crocinitomicaceae bacterium | reverse complement strand
CATTTTCAGATTATGAGCGAACAAGACTTGATACGCGGGTAAAGATCACAAATTTACCGGAAAAATGTACCATTAGGATTTATTCTTCAAATGGAAAATTGATACGTTCTTTCAAAAAAGATAGTCCGATTACATCGCAAGATTGGACCTTGACCAACCATCAAAATATTCCAGTAGCATCAGGTGTATATTTAATTCATGTGGAGGTGCCAGAAGTTGGTGAGCGTGTTTTAAAAGCATTCATTGCAATGCGCTTAGTTGATTTACAGAATATGTAAGCACCTTTTCTCGCTATTAGTTTAGTGAATTTGATTTAAATTTGTCTAAAATTATTACATATGAAATTCTTGTTTTACACTTTGTGCTTATTTCTTTCTCTAAAATCTTTTTCCCAAAGTTATTCTTTACCAGCTCTCAAATATTCATATAATGCTTATGAGCCTTGGATTGACGCGCAAACTATGGAGATTCATCATGCAAAACACCATCAAGCATATATTACTAATTTAAATAAAGCACTTGCGGGCACAAAAATGGAGGCGCTTTCCATGAATGATTTATTGATGTATGCAAGTTTCAGATCTGATATTGTGAGAAATAATTCAGGGGGACATTTTAACCACTCCTTATTTTGGGATATTTTAGCCCCAACAGCTTCTCAAAGCGTTATTAGTGCAGAATTAGCTACAGCAATTAATTTGCAATTTAAATCCATGGATAGTTTACGAATAAAAATTAATCAAGGAGCAACAACTCGCTTTGGCTCAGGTTGGGTTTGGCTGAGTGTCACGCCAGATAAAAAACTCATGGTCTCTTCAACAGCAAATCAAGACAATCCTATTATGGACATTACAAAAGAACGTGGTATCCCCATATTTTGCATTGATGTTTGGGAACATGCCTATTACTTGAAATACCAAAATAAACGCGGTGATTACCTTGGGGCTATTTGGAATTTAGTTGACTGGGGTATTGTCTCACAAAAATATGCGGCGGCTTTGAACGACCCGTTATTAGTAGAAATTGAAAAAGATAATTGGATGGAATTAAAAGAATTTCATAAGGTCATGGCTCAAACTTTTCACCCCGCTGAAACAGACAATCTTGAACCTTTGAAGAAAAGAAGTGCAGAGTTGATGGCAAAAAGTAGTTTATTAGCGGCATCAGTTTCCCCAAAATCCTTGGATAAACCCGCAATTAAAATAGCATTAAAGCAACTTGAAAAGCAATGTATTGAGATCAATAAATTGAATAATAAAAAAGCAAGCAATGCTATTTTAAAAAAGAAAATTACTGCTGCACACGATATATTTCATGTAGTTCAGGGACTTTGTCATGATTAACAGTTTGTTAATAAGGCGATAAAGTCTATTCAATTTCCTATCTTTGCGCAAATATTCAACCGTGCGCTTCGAACTAACCAAAGATTTTCTTGAAATTCTTCGTCAAAAAATAGCGGAGCATGAGATACTTTGGATTCAAGAGAATGTACTTGTTCTGCATTTTGCTGATGTCGCTGAGATTTTGGATAAATTAAGCAATGAAGAAGCAAAATTTATTTATTTTCTAGTAGACGAAGATACACAAGCAGATATTTTAATGGAATTAGAAGAGGAAGTTAGGGATCGATTCCTTTCCTCTCTTTCAATTAAAGAAATTGCTGATCAATTAGAAAACCTAGATTCCAACGATGCTGCAGATATTTTAGGGGAGCTTTCCGAAGATAAAATTCAGGAGGTTATCTCACAAATGGATGACGATGAAGCAGCAGAAGATATTGTTGACCTCTTAAATTACGATGAGGATACTGCTGGTGGATTAATGCAGAAAGAATTCTTGCAAGCACACATAGATTGGCCTGTTAATCGAACAATTGTTGAATTAAGAAAACAAGCTGAAGATGTAGAAAAGGTTTATAATATTTTTGTTGTAGACGATTCAAACCGCTTACTTGGTGTTTTGTCGCTTAAGCGTCTTCTTTTTTCAAATGTAAAAACAAAAATTGCTGATTTATATCAGTCCAAAAACATCATTTCTGTTAACACCTCAGATTCTGCTGAAGAAGTTGCGGCTGTTATGGAGAAATACGACTTAGTTTCTGTTCCTGTAGTTGATTATCAAAATAAATTAGTTGGAAGAATCACACTTGATGATATTGTAGACTTCATAAAGGAAGAAGCTGATAAAGATTTCCAATTAGCAACAGGTATTACTGAGCCAATTGAGCGTGATGCAAGTATCTGGAGAGTTGCTCGGGCAAGATTACCCTGGTTAATAATTGGTTTGTTGGGAGGAACTTTAGGAGCTAAAGTAATTTCTGGCTTTGAGGGAAGTATAACACAAATTCCAGCGCTTGCTTTTTTTATCCCATTGATTACTGCAATGGGAGGAAATGTTGGCGTTCAATCTTCGGCAATTGTTGTTCAATCATTAGCACGCGGCACAAAAGATTTCGGAAATATCTTTCATAAACTTTTACGCGAAGCTGCAGTGGGTTTGTTTAATGGTGTTTTATTAGCAAGTATCATTTTTGTAATAGCTTATTTCTTTGGTAATGCCCAACTTGGATTTGTAGTAAGTATCTCTTTATTTACTGTAATTATTTTTGCGGCTGTTATTGGAACCCTTATTCCTTTAGTACTCAATCATTATAAGATTGACCCAGCTCTTGCAACTGGACCATTTATTACTACTTTAAATGATGTAACTGGCCTTTTCATTTATTTTACAATCGGGATGTTACTTTACGGCCTATAAATTTCGGTATCATTCTAAATTGCTTATTTTTGCAAACTTAAAATTCGGAGAGGTGGCAGAGCGGTTGAACGCGCACGCTTGGAAAGCGTGTTTACGGTAACGTAACGGGGGTTCGAATCCCCCTCTCTCCGCAATAAAATGAAGGAAGATGGGATGAGAACCCAGGGTTCGAGCCGAAGACCATCGAAAACTGAGTTTAGGAAGTTGAGATAATCCCCCTCTCTCCGCAATAAAATGAAGGAAGTTGGGATGAGAACATAGAATAAGAAGATTTGGAATAATTCCAACAGTTATTTATTTGTTAATATTATTCTCTTCTGATTTGTTATTTTAATTTGTTCATTTTCTATCTTTGAACATGCGCAATTTGTTTGCCTTTTTTAGGCGTTTTCGTGTTTTTTTATTGTTCGCACTTCTGCAAGTCTTTTCACTTACGATATACATTAATTACCTTTCATTTCCGAGAAATCAATACTTAACAACAGCATCAGTATTAACAGGAAAATTTCTTAAGTTAGAAAATGATTTAACAAAGCATTTCAATTTATCTAAAAACAATTTAGCGTTACAAAAAGAAAATATTCGACTTCGAAATAAGCTGAAAATGAGTTTGTATAAACTTGAAGAAGGTTTTATAAAAGTAAATGATACAATTTTTCAGCAACAATATACTTATATTCCTGCAACTGTGATTAATTTAACAGTGAGTAAAAGGAATAATTATTTTACATTAAATATAGGACGGAAACAAGGAGTTTATAGGGGCTTAGGTGTTTTTTCTGATAAAGGAGTTGTGGGTGTTATCCATAATACGAGTGAGCATTACTCAGTTGTAAAAAGTGTTTTAACAAAAGATATCAATATTGACGTTACAATTGAGCCGATTGGGCTTTTTGGTTTGTTAAAATGGAGTGGAAGAGATGCAAGAAGAGGATCAATTTCTGGAATTTCAAATGATTTAAGAATTAAAAAAGGATCTAAAGTTGTCACAAAAGGTGGGTCAGGGATTTTCCCTAGGGGCTTAGCAGTTGGTGTTGTAGAGAAAATAAATCCAATTGAAGGAGAACCGCTTTGGGACGTTGTTGTAAAATTTTCTGAGAATTTTAGAACTATTCAAAGAGTTTATGTAGTAAAGAATTTGATGATTGAAGAACAAAAAAATATTGAAGAAAATATCCCAGATGATGAAGAAGAATAAACAGCCCAAAAAATGAATGCAGCAACAAAACATATTATTCGTTTTATTTTATTGTTGCTTCTGCAGGTATTGATTTTTAATCAATTGGAATTTGGCTTTGGAATTCACATGATGGTTTATCCACTTTTCATAATGCTTCTGCCTTTTGATCTTGGCATCCTTAGTTTATTACTATATGCATTTCTCTTAGGTTTTTCTATTGATATTTTTTCGAATACATTCGGTTTGCATGCATCATCTTTATTAATGATGGCGTATTTTAGACCAATTATATTTAATTTTTTTGCCCCTCGGGATGGTTATGATCCTTTAAAACAAGCTTCTATAGACGATATGGGTCTTAGATGGTTTATTTTAACTTATGGTAATTTATTACTCATTCATCATTTTTGGTTTTTTTTAATTGAAATATTTCGAATGAATGAATTTTTATTAATTCTTCAAAATACATTTTTTAGTGTTATAATATCGTTTATTCTTGCTGTTGTACTTCAAACTCTTATGATTAAAAAAGTTATTCCAAAATGAATTTTGATGCTCGCCGTTATGTATTGACTTTCTTCATTGCAATTGTAGGTGTTAGCTATATTATCCGTATTTTTTATATGCAGGTAATTGACGATAAATGGAAATTAAGAGCGCAGCAAATCGCAGAAAAACGAAAAGAAATCACACCTGCTCGTGCTGTTATTTTTGACAGAAATGGAATGAAAATAGTTTCAAATAGAACCTATTTTAATTTAATGATGGTTGAAGATAAAATTAAAAATTTAGATACTGCAGCATTTGCAACTTTGATTGGTTGGACTTTTGAAGAGGTTAGAAATAGATTTAAAGAAATTGTCGATGGTGAGGGGAGGTATAAAAATCCTAATACCGGTAAACGCACTGCTAATTATCAAAAAATCCGTGCTTATCCATTTATAAAAGAACTTACCTTAGAGGAAGTTTCTAAAATTGCTCCACATCTTGAAAATTTTCCCGGATTTTATGAGGAAGTTACAAGTATGCGAAATTACCCTTACCTAGGAGGAGCAAATATTTTAGGATATTTATCTGAGGTAACAAGAGAAGAAGTCGATGCTGACCAATTTTATAAACCGGGCAATAATATAGGACGTTCAGGAATAGAGCGTTTTTATGAAAAGGATTTAAGGGGAAGAAAAGGTGTAAAATATGTTGTAACCTCTGCATTAAATAATACAATTGAATCTTATGCTTCCGGTAAATTTGATACAATAGCCAAGCAAGCAGAACCCTTGAAATTAGGAATGGATATGTTAATTCAAGCCTATGGCGAAAAATTATTACAAAATAAAAAAGGATCAATAGTTGCGATAGAACCCTCAAGTGGAGAGATTTTAGCTATGGTTTCAGCTCCTTCCTTTGATCCAAACTTATTAGTAGGAAGAAGAAATATTAGAATGAATTACCCTAAGTTAGTTTTAGATCCAAATATGCCCCTTTTTCCGAGACCCTTACAAGCTGAATATCCTCCTGGATCTATTTTTAAGTTGGTTCAGTCATTAATTGCTTTACAAGAAGGTGTTATAACTCCAAATTCAAGTTTTCCTTGCGATAAAAGTCTTGTCGGCTGTCATCCCGGGCATCATGCAAGTAATATTTCTGAAGCGGTACAATTTTCTTGTAATCCATATTACTATGCAGTTATGAGGAGAATAATACAGCAAAAACTTAGAAAAAATAGCAATATTGATGCTGAATTAGGATTGAATAAATGGCACAAATATATGTCGAGCTTTGGTTTAGGGAAGGTCTTAGAAACAGATGTTTCTGGTCAACGACCTGGAGTAATTCCTAATTCCAAGTACTATGATAAATGGTATGGTCATCATCAGTGGGCATTTTCAACTATTCGATCAATTTCAATTGGTCAAGGGGAGGTTAAATTAACTCCATTACAAATGGCAAATATCGCTGCTATAATTGCAAATAAAGGCTGGTATTATACGCCACATTTTGTAAAATCAATAGGGAGTAAAGGTCCACTTTCGAATTTTAAAATTCGAAAGAAAACAATGGTTGGACTTAAACATTTTGACCCTGTAATTGAAGGTATGAGAAGAGTTGTAAATGAGAATGGTGGAACTGCTAGATCTGCTAGATTAGATGATATTATTATCTGTGGAAAAACAGGGACAGTTCAAAACCCACATGGCCAAGACCATTCTGTTTTTATTGCTTTTGCACCAAAGAATAATCCAAAAATTGCAATAGCAGTTTTCATTGAAAATGCTGGTTTTGGTGGTACATGGGCTGCTCCAATTGCAAGTCTTATTATTGAAAAATATTTAAATAGAAAAATTAAGGATAAGGATAAAGAAAAAAGAATTATAGAGGCCAAATTATCAAATTTAAAAGAAATTCCAGAATGAGAAAAGAAGAGAATTTGATATCTTATCTTGATTGGCCCTTGTTTATTTCATTCCTGCTCATGCTTATTATGGGCTTAGCAACAGTCTATTCAGTTGCATATACACCAGAGGATCCAAGTTTATTCGATTTAGATAAGCAGTATGGAAAACAAAGTATATGGATTGGAATTTCTCTTTTTTTGGGCTTACTCGTTTTTTTAATAGATTCAGACATTTACCGAAAATTTGCTTTTCCAATTTACCTTTCTACTTTATTATTGTTAGTAATTGTATTATTTATGCCCGCAATTAATGGAGCTAGAGCTTGGATTGGTATAGGTTCAATGGGTATTCAGCCAGCAGAATTTTCAAAAATTGCATCTTCACTTCTTATAGCAAAGTACATTAGTGAACTGAGTTTGAAGCAACAAACTATCGCTTCTGTTTCTCGAGCAATTGCAATTATACTTGTTCCGATGATTCTAATATTACTTCAACCAGATGCTGGAACATTTGTAGTCTTCACCTCTTTTTTATTTGTTATGTATAGGGAAGGTCTAACTTTTGACCCACTTATTCTTTCTATTATTAATAAAGTTCCGGGATTTAGATTTAAATATACATGGGTTGGAAGTCATTTTATTCCAATTTTATTTGTCATACTTTTTTTAAGTATAATCACCCTACTTCTTCAGCAAGAAGAGACAGATTTTTACTTTTTACCTTTTAAGGTATCTGGTTCTATGTATGTTATTTTTTCCCTTATTATTTTATCAATTATTGGAATTGCTTTTATTCGGCAATTTGGCTCGAAGCGAGATAGATCTAGAGTTTCTGCAGTTATTCTTTTAGGTCTAGTTCTTGGTGGTGGACTTTCTTATACTGTTGATGCTGGATTTGGAAGTTTGGCGCCTCATCAAAAAGATCGAATAGAATTATTTCTTGGTTTGCGAGAGGATCCAAATGGAAAAGATTATAATAGAAATCGTGCTATGGCTGCAGTAGGGTCTGGAGGTTTTTTTGGTAAGGGATATAACAAAGCATCCGTTTCTAGCGTAGAAAGTAATCATGTTCCTGAAAGTGAAACAGATTTTATTTTTTGTCCTTTTGCTGAAGAATGGGGTTTTATAGGAACACTATTTTTAGTTGCTTTATACTTATTTATGCTTATTAGAATTATCTTTATCGCGGAGCGCCAGCGCTCATCATTTAATAGGATTTATGCTTATTGTGTAGCTATGATTTTGTTTTATCATTTTGCCATTAATATTGGAATGAGTATTGGATTTGCCCCGGTAATTGGAATTCCATTACCATTTTTTAGTTATGGAGGTTCTTCAATGATGTCATTTTCAATAATGATATTTATTCTTTTAAAACTTGATAGTCAACGTAAAGATGTATTGAGTTAATTATTAATTTTATACCTTCTATAATGCCAATAAAAAAACTAGAATAGAAGGAAAACAAAGTACATGAAAAATCTAAATAACCAAGTGCCTCCAGAAATGCATAAGAAATTTACTATTTATTTTTGGTTTGTTATGCTATTACCTTTTATTTTCGTTTCTGGACTTCTCTTATTGCAATCTGAAGATAATTTACCTCCTGTTGAGATGTTAGATAATCCACCAGAATTACAAGCATCCTTGATTATAGCAAAAAAAAGTGTTAAAGAAGATACCGTTATTGGTCGATTCTGGCAAGTAAATCGAACAAGTGCAAAATATAAAGATATCTCTCCTTATGTTTTTGATGCTTTAATTTCAACGGAAGACGAACGTTTTTTAGAGCATTCAGGAGTAGATTTTTGGGCTTTAATGCGATCTATCTCTAGTTTTGGTAATTCAGGAGGAGCATCTACTATAACACAACAACTTGCAAAACTCTTATTTACATTACAAAAGCGTAAACGTGAAGAATTAGCCCGTGCTAATGGTAAGAGTATTGATTCATACATTGGAGGGTTTTTAGGGAAATTCAGACGAATTAACGAAAAAGCGAGTGAAAATATTATTGCAAAACGCCTAGAAGAGCGATATACGAAAGAGGAGATTATCACAATGTATTTAAATCAGTTTGATTTTTTATACAATGCAGTTGGAATAGAAAATGCTGCTCGGGTCTATTTTAATAAGACGCCAAAGAAACTTTCAAAAACAGAGGCTGCAATGTTAGTTGGGATGTGTAAAAACCCCACTATTTATAATCCATATACTTATCAAATAAAAAATTATTCGAGACTTGTAGCAGAAAGAGAAGGAATTCCATTAGCAAATGTTACTGTAGATCAAACTGCTTCACTTCGATCAAGAGACTCTTTGCGAGCAATTGAAAGAAGAAATCAAGTTCTTTTTCAGTGGCTAAGGAATAGTAAGTCAGAGAATGAAGCATTAAAAAATAAAATGGATGTGCTTGAGTATGATTCATTAAAAATGTTACCAATGATTGTAAATTATAAATCATTGGACCACAAAGAAGGGATGGCGCCATATTTTAGAGAGTCATTGAGAAAAGAAGTCACAGATATTTTAATGAAAAAAGATCAAAATGGAAATTTTGTTTATCAGCGTGAGGACGGAAATCCCTATGATATTTATAGTGACGGATTAAAAATTTATACAACCATAAATCCTGCAATGCAAAAACATGCAGAGTATGCTCTAGAGCGCCATATTAAAGGTGAACTGCAACCAGCATTTGATCAAAACAATAGAAATTTAAAAAATTATCCTTTTGCAAATGCAATTGAGGAAAATATGGTAGATCAAATTATGCGAAATGCTAGAAAATCAACAGAGCGATATAAAAAATTAATAGCATTTGGAGCAAGTGAAAGTGAAATAAGTAAAAATTTTGATACTCCAGCTGAAATGACAGTATTTTCATGGAGAGGCGAGCGGGATACAATTATGACACCTAATGATTCAATTCGTTATTACAAAGCATTTTTACATGCTGGCTTAATTTCAATTGACCCTGCCACTGGTTTTGTAAGAGCATGGGTTGGGGGTGTAAATTTCAAACATTTTGGATATGACCATGTTCGATTGGGGAAAAGACAAGTTGGATCAACGATTAAACCTTTTGTATATGCTGCAGCATTATCGATGAAAGTTGTAAATCCATGCACTACTTTTTCTCCAGGAGAATATTGTGTTAATTTAGTTGACAACGATAATAATGTTGTTGGTCAGTATTGTCCTGCCGGCGAAGCAGCTGGTTCAGTGAAACAGGGCTTAGCACAATCTTCCAATCCTACAACTGTTGCTGTAATGGCAAGAATGGGAGATTTTAATCCTTCCAAAAAAGTTGGCGGGCCATATCAAATTGAAAAATTATTAAGGAAAACAAACATTACACTTAACCCAAATGATGTTGTTCCGGCAATGTGTTTGGGATCAATGGATTTATCTCTCTATGAGCTAGTAGCTGCACAATGTATTTTCCCAAATAATGGGATTTATGTTCGTCCAACTTCTATTGAACGGATTACAGATAGAAATGGAAAAGTCCTTTATAGCGCAAGTGAAGATAGGCAACAAGCACTTAATTCAACGGTAGCTTATGAAATTTTAAAAATGATGCGAGGTGTTATTGAAGGAGGAACAGGTTCTAGTTTGCGTAGTGCTAAATTTGGAAATATTCATCCTCCTACTGCTGGTAAAACTGGAACAACTCAAAATAATTCAGATGGCTGGTTTATTGGAATTACTCCTAACTTAGTTACTGGCGTTTGGGTTGGAGCTGAAGATCGTGCTGTAAGATTTAGAAGCATGAACTATGGGCAGGGAGCTAGAATGGCCTTGCCTATTTATGGATACTATATGGAAAAAGTATACAAAGACCCCGATATTGGCTTGTCAACTCGAGATTTTCCAATACCATTAGACTATGATCCATTAGCATACGATTGCACTGAAATTTTGATGCCTGAATCAGTAGACGAATCTGAAATCCCTTTTGAATTTTAAAGAAGATGAACAAAGTTGTAGACAATGTTGAATTAGCACTTAGTGGAATAAAAGATGACATGACGCTTATGCTTGGTGGTTTTGGCTTATGTGGAATTCCTGAAAATTCTATTTCTCAACTTGTAAAAATGGGAGTCAAAAATTTAACGTGTATTTCAAATAATGCTGGAGTAGATGATTTTGGATTGGGTTTGTTACTACAAACAAAGCAGATTAAAAAAATGATTTCAAGTTATGTCGGAGAAAATGATGAATTTGAACGGCAAATGTTATCTGGCGAATTGGAAGTTGATTTAATTCCTCAAGGAAGCTTAGCAGAGAGATGCAGAGCCGGGGGCGCTGGAATCCCTGCTTTTTTTACACCAGCGGGATTTGGAACAGAGATTGCTAAAGGGAAAGAAGTAAGAATTTTTAATGGTAAACCTCATATTCTGGAGTTTGCACTAACAGCAGATTTCGCTATTGTAAAAGCTTGGAAGGGTGATACTGAAGGGAATTTAATTTTTAATGCTGCAGCTAGAAACTTTAATCCTCTTATGGCTATGGCAGGAAAAATTACAATTGCTGAAGTGGAAGAATTAGTTCCCGCAGGAACTCTAAATCCCAATGATATTCATACACCTGGCATTTTTGTTCAAAGGATTTTTCAAGGTGACAAATTTCAAAAAAGAATTGAGCAGAGAACTGTTCGTCAAAAAGTTTAGAAGGGAAAATATGGCACTTGATAAAATAGGAATTGCAAAACGGATCGCTCAAGAACTTAAAGACGGTTGGTATGTAAATCTTGGAATTGGAATCCCAACTTTAGTTGCAAATTATATTCCTCAAGGAATAGAAGTTGAATTTCAATCTGAAAATGGTGTTTTAGGAATGGGGCCATTTCCATTTGAGGGGGAAGAAGATCCAGATTTAATTAATGCCGGAAAACAAACGATTACAGCTCTTCCGGGCGCTTCTTTTTTTGATTCCGCCACTTCTTTTGCAATGATTCGTGGACAGCATGTACAGCTTACTGTTCTTGGCGCAATGGAAGTTTCTCAAAATGGCGATATTGCAAATTGGAAAATTCCTGGAAAAATGGTAAAAGGTATGGGCGGTGCAATGGATTTAGTTGCTTCAGCCGATAATATTATTGTTGCAATGATGCACAGCAATAGAGCAGGCGAGTCCAAAATTTTGAAACAATGCACCCTTCCTTTAACTGGTGTAAATTGTGTAAAGAAAGTTGTTACGGAACTTGCTGTAATGGAAATAAAAGATGGGAAGTTTTACTTGCTTGAAAGAGCTCCTGGCGTTAGTGTTGAGGAAATTATTTCGAAAACTGATGGTGATTTAGTAGTTCCGGATGTCGTTCCAGAAATGAAGCTCTAAGTGCTTCTTTTAAACGATAAGTATTCTGCAGCTTTGTCTGCTGCAATTGAAGCTTCAAAAGCAATAATGAAAATCTATTCTAGTCCTTTTGAGACTTATATAAAAGATGATGGTTCACCATTAACAAAAGCTGATTTAGAATCAACACGAATTATTCACTCCTTTTTAGATCCCTTGTCTATTCCAATAACAGGAGAAGAATCAAGTCCAGTAGTTTTTTCCGAGCGTATTTCTTGGGATGAATCGTGGTGCATTGATCCGCTTGATGGCACAAAGGAATTTGTTAATCGAAATGGCGAGTTTACTGTAAATATTGCACTTATTAAAAAGGGGAAACCAATTTTTGGTTTAATTGCCTCGCCAGTTAATGAGGAAGTGATTTTTGGTTCAATGGAAACGGGAGTTTATATCCTAAAATTTGAGGATTTAGAAAATCCAGCTTTATGGAAAAAAATCCTACCTTCTTTTGAGTTAAATCATCCGCTAGTTATAATTGGATCACGAAGTCACACTTCTATAGCACAAGATGATTTGATAACTACCTTGAAATCATCAAATTTAGAATTTCGGTTTTTACAAAAAGGCTCAGCATTGAAATTCTTTGATTTAGCATTGGGAAAAGCAGATGTTTATTTCCGTTTTGCACCAACTATGGAATGGGATATCGCAGCTGGTCAAGCAATACTTGAAGCTTTAGGAGGCTCAGTTGAAACTACTGATGAACTTCCACTTCAATACAATAAAGAGAACTTATTTAATCCTAATTTTAGAGCATTTACAAAGGCATATAAATCTATAAACAAGATTTAATTTAAACTAAAAAAGGCTATTGAAAAATAGCCTTTCTTTACTTATTAATTTTGGTTTATAGCCCAATAATCTGTCGTACTTCGACTTCAGTCAGATTTCTTTTTTTACCTTCTGGGTTTAAATACGAGCGATTAACCAAACGGCCATGAATTGCTACTTTTTTTCCTTTTTCGCCATATTTTTCTATGAATTGTGCCATGTTTCCCCAAGCAAATATTCGGTGCCACTCCACAAGGTTTGTGTAGTTCCCATCATTTTTTCGGGTGGTTTTTTGTGTTGCTAAACTAAATCTTGCAACAGATTTGCCGTTTTCAAAGTTTGTGATTTGTGTATTTGATCCAATATTTCCGACCAAGGTTACATAATTTCTAATTGTTGTCATAAAAATAAAATTGTTTGTTTGTATATGTAGAGGGACCGATGCATCTTGATTTTAGTTACCATTCAACATCGATCCTCGTTAGATTAATGTCTTATAAAATGATTAAATCGTTTACTTCAATCTCAGAAATAATTTTTCGCGCTCCTTTAGAGTTATAAAATCGACTCACTAATTTTCCCTCAACTGCTAAGTCTGATCCGACTTCACCGAGTTCTTCTATAACTTTTATCCAGCGACCCCAACAAGTTAGTAGGTGCCAGTTATTTCGTGTTTTCGTATTTCCTTCGGCATCTAAATACAATTCTTTTGTCGACATCGTGAAGGTTGCGATTTTACGCCCTGTTTTAAGCTCAATATATTGTGGCTCTGAACTTACCTTGCCAATTAAATTTACGTGATTCATAGTGTTATTTATTTATCTTGTTTGTCTGAACTACTTCTTTTTCTGTTTTTTGTGAAAGCAGTAAAAAATCAAATGCCTCTACTATTGTACTGTATCGTTTCTCACCTGACTTTGTCTCGTAAGTTTGGTTTACAATTCGACCTTCTAGTATTATTTCATTTCCTTTGCTTAGTGCTTTTTTTACACGTTCCGCCGTTTTTCCCCAGGCATTGATGTTGTGCCATTGTGTGTTGTTTTGCCATTCACCAGATTTATCTTTGAAATCTTCTTTCGTAGCAAGTGTAAAGCGGGTTAAGATTTTTCCCGTTTCAAATGTTACTAATTCAGGATCTGCTCCCAATCTTCCAATCAAGTTCACTTTGTTTCGCAGTGCATTCATGTTGTTAATTTTTTAAAAGTTTGTAATAATTTAATTTTGCCACCAATCAAGTACTGTTTTCTGATTTCGACGATGCAAAGGTTGGCTAAGTCAAAAACGATATTCGGTTATTAGTCATTTAGTGTCGAATATTAGTCGTTTGTAATTGGTTAAAATTTACTTTAATGTTGTAAATCAATTAATTAAATCATTTAAAAAAAATTAAAAAAGATTCAATAAAAGTTTAAAGAAATAAAATAACTTTTATCTAAATGGCTAAACTGCTATGAAATGCCAATTGGTTTTTTGGCTTTTGGAATGAAATATTTCTGCAATATTTTGTGATATATTTCAGTAAATTTGCAAATAAAAAAAATACATGAAAATATTAGTTTGCATTAGTAAAGCACCAGATACAACTTCTAAAATTGCTTTTACAGAGCAAAATACTAAGTTTGATGAAAATGGCATACAGTATATCATAAATCCCTATGATGAATGGTATGCTTTAGTTCGTGCTCTTGAAATAAAAGAAGCTGGAAACGCAGATGTTACAATTATTACCGTTGGTTCTGCTGCTGATGAAGCCATCATGCGAAAAGCACTTGCCATTGGAGCAGATAATGCTATCAGAATTGATGCAGATCCAAAAGATGCATACTTTACAGCGGTCCAAATTGCTAATTATGCTAAAACAAATGCTTTTGATTTAATTCTTACTGGAAAAGAAACAATAAATTACAATGGCTCTCAGGTTGCTGGGATGATTGCTGAAATTCTAGATTTTCCATTAATTTCACAAGCTTCAAAATTAGATATTAACGGGTCGTCTCTTTCTTTAGAAAGAGAGATTATTGGTGGTCTTCAAGTTGTTGAGGTAGCAATGCCTGCTGTAGTATCTTGTGCTAAGGGAATGGCAGAACAACGAATTCCAAATATGCGAGGAATTATGGCTGCAAGAACAAAACCTCTGACAGTATTGCCTCCAGTTACTGCGGATGAATTAACAAGTTTTGTTTCCTATTCTGTTCCGAATTCAAAATCTGCCGTTAAATTAATTGATCCGATGAATATGGATGAGTTGGTCGAATTATTACACAATGAAGCAAAAGTTATTTAATATTTTAAAAAAGAAAAAATGATTTTAGTATACGTAAATTCATCAAACGGGCTTTCGAAGGCAGCATTAGAAACTGTAACTTATGCCAAAAAACTCGGAAATGAGCTTGTGGTCTTAACAAATGGAAAAGCTAGTTCTGAAAGTTTAATTTGCTTAGGAGAATATGGTGCAACTAAGGTTTTGGTCGATAGAATGGTTGCTGGGGAGGATCCACAGCAATTAACAAGACTTATTTCTGCTGTTGTACAAAATATTGGAGCAAAGACTGTTATTTTTTCTCATGACCTAATTGGAAAAGCTGTTGCCCCAAGATTGTCTGTTCGCTTGCAAGCTGGGTTAATTGCTGGGGCGATTTCAATTCCAGATGCCGATGGAGCTGTTAAAGTAAATGTTTTCTCAGGTAAGGCAATAGGGAATGTGAAAGTTTCCTCAGCTATTAAAATAATTTCGCTTCTACCAAATAGCATTCAACCTGAAAAAACAGGCGCTAATTGTCCTGTTGAGGAAACAAATGGTTTGGGTGGAGCTGCAGCTATAAAAGTAATTTCCACAAAGAAGCCCGAGGGAGAAATTCTTTTACCAGAGGCCGAGCTTGTTGTTTCAGCAGGAAGAGGATTAAAAGGCCCAGAAAATTGGGGGATGATTGAAAATTTAGCGAAATCTTTGGGTGCAGCAACTGCCTGCTCTCGACCTGTTGCAGATATTGGCTGGCGTCCACATCACGAGCACGTTGGACAAACAGGCGTTGCAATTAGACCAAATTTATATATTGCCATCGGAATATCTGGCGCGATTCAGCATTTAGCTGGTGTAAATGGATCTAAAGTTATCGTGGTTGTAAATACAGATGCCGAAGCACCTTTTTTTAAAGCTGCAGATTATGGAGTTGTTGGAGATGCTTTTGATGTTATTCCAAAGCTAACAGCTGCAATAAATAAATTCAAAGAATCCCAAAATTAATTACTAATTTTCTTGCCATTTGAGTTTTTATGAAAAAGGTTAAATTAGATATTTCAGGAATTGCTTACAGTCAAACCCAATCAGGATCATATGTTTTGACCTTGTCTGAGGTAGGGGGAAACCGAAAACTTCCTATTGTTATTGGTGGTTTTGAAGCTCAAGCTATTGCTGTAGAATTGGAGAAAATGGTCCCAAATCGCCCCTTAACTCATGATTTAATTAAGACTTTTTGTACTTCATACGGGGTTCGCGTTCGAGAAATTTTGATTTATAAGTTCCATGAAGGGGTTTTTTATTCTAAAATTATCTGTGAAAAAGACAAGCAAATTACTGAAATCGATTCTCGTACCTCAGATGCAATTGCAATAGGTGTCCGCTTTAATTCACCGATTTATACTTTGTCTAGTATATTAAATAACGTAGCTGGAACAGAAAACTCTTCAGATGAAGTTCAAGAGGAATTCAGCTTTGATAGTGATATAGAAGAAGATGATGAAATAGAAAATTTAGAATTAGAAAATCTTGAGGAACAATTGAAAGAAGCTATTTCAAATGAAGATTATGAACTTGCCTCAAAATTGCGTGACGAAATAAAAAAAAGACCTTAAAATTTTTCAATGAGCATTAAAAATCGCCTAATTTTAATGAGTTTTCTTCAATTCTTTATTTGGGGAGCGTGGTTGATTACAATTGCGAATTACTGGTTTGAAACGAAAAATTGGGGGGCAGCAGATTTTGGAGCTGTTTTTAGTACACTTGGCTTGTCTTCTCTATTGATGCCGACATTAATGGGAATTGTAGCAGATAGATGGGTAAATACTGAAAAATTATATGGGCTACTTCACCTACTTGGAGGTATTACTTTGTTTTTTATTCCTCAAGTAACTAATCCTGATGACTTTTTCTGGGTGATATTTTTAGCAATGATTTTTTATATGCCAACTATCGCACTTTCAAATTCTATTGCATTTACTGTTCTTAAAAATAATAAGTACGATGTTGTAAAAGATTATCCACCGATTAGAGTTTGGGGTACAATTGGCTTTATAGCTGCAATGTGGGTGACAAATCTTACTGGAAATAAAGCACTTGAAGGTCAATTTTATTTGGCAAGTTTTTCTGCTCTTATTTTAGCAATTTATTCTATTTTTATAATTCCAAGCTGTCCGCCAATTAAAGCAGATACTGAGAAAAAATCATTTATAAGTTCTCTTGGACTTGATTCATTTAAGCTTTTTTATCAACCAAAAATGGCTTTGTTTTTTTTGTTTTCAATGTTTTTAGGCTCATCTCTTCAGCTTACAAATATGTACGGCGATGTTTTTATCTCTGATTTTAAGAATATCCCCGATTATGCTAATTTATGGGTAGTTGAGCATTCAACAATTATCATGTCTATTTCACAAATTTCGGAGACTATTTTTATACTTGCAATCCCTTTTTTCTTACGCAATTTTGGCATCAAAAAAGTAATGCTTATTAGTATGGCGGCCTGGGTACTGCGCTTTGGTCTTCTTGCCTATGGAAACCCTGCCGATGGACTATGGATGATTATATTTTCCTGTATTGTTTACGGAATGGCCTTTGATTTCTTTAATATTTCGGGTTCCTTATTCGTAGAAACTACAACAGATGCTAAAACTCGATCAAGTGCTCAAGGATTATTTATGATGATGACCAATGGTTTTGGTGCTGTTCTTGGAAGTTATGTGAGTGGTATACTCATTACTGCTTATTTTACAAAATCAAATGGTGAGAAAGATTGGCTCAATATCTGGCTTACTTTCGCGGGATATTCATTTGTAATTCTTGTTTTGTTTGCACTCTTTTTTAAACACAAACATGATAAGGAAGCGCTTAAAAATCTGAAACACTAGTACAATATTTGCTTCGCATTATTGTATTTTAGTATGTTGATCCTTCTTTTATGTTTTATAGAAATATCTTAAATTAGGCATTTCAAAAAATCGTATCTTTTTTATAGAGTTTGTAGAATATTTTACCTTATTAAATTTACATTTCCATTAAATTTTCTATTTTCAGCAGATTTTATTTCTACAAGTTCAATAACCCATTTATAGGTTCCTATTTGACATTTAATACCATTTTTGCTATAAGTGCCATTCCAACCAAAGCTAGTATCATATGTTTCAAAAACAAGTCCTCCCCATCGATCAAAGATAGACATGTGAAATGAATCTTTTTTAAAACCTTCTGATAATATCGGATAAAAAGTATGATTATACTCATCTCCATCGGGTGTAAACGAATTTGGAACATATAGACCTACATCTTTTAAAATTATAATTGTCATGGTAGCTGAATCTGTACAGCTAATTTCATTGTATGCGATCAATGTAACTAAATAGGATGCGGCATCATCCGGATAACTATGTGTTGGATTTTCGGCAAAGCTATTTGTGCCATCTCCAAATTCCCATTCAAAGGAACTAGCATTGACTGAATTATTGTAAAAAGAAACCAAAGGATCAATTTCATTAAGAATATATTGATCTGTGCTAAATGAAGCAATGGGACTGTCATAAACGCAAGCAATATCTGTATATAATTGTGTTGCTGTGCAACCGTTGTTGTTTGTTACTGTCAGTGATACATCATAACATCCTTCAAGGTCAAATTGATAGCCAACAGAAGAAGCTTGTTGTAATGTTTCTCCATTTCCAAAATTCCATAAGTAGCCCCATGTAGGATTGGATGACACAGCAGTATAGGTTACATCTAAAACATCGCATCCTAATGAGTCTGAATAGCTAAATTCTGCAATTGGCGTAGGAGAAATTATTATTTGATTTATAATACTGTCATTACATCCTGTTTGCGGATTGATAGCATTTAATTGAACATTATACGAACCAAAAGTTGGAAACTGATGTGAAGGACTATATAAATTGGAATAAATACCGTCTCCAAAACTCCAGGTAAAATCAAGTATACCAGTAGTATTATTTTGGAAAGAAATAGGAGATAAATCACAAAATGGAGGATTAAGTATCGTAAATGAAGGTACCGGAAGTGGATTTACTATTACATTGAAAATGATGGAACTACTTTCACAATTATATTGTGTTGAAATAGCCGATATATTATATTGGACTGTTTGTGGAATAGTTGTCGTTTGCACAAGAATATCATTGATAATACCTGTATTTTGAGTAGGTGTATACGTTTCATTTAAAACATTAAGATTTGGGGTAGCAAACCACTGAAAAGTGCAAGGTAGATCTGCGCTAAGGTTTATATCAAGAGTCTTACCGGAACAAATAGAAACAGTTTGAGGATTTATAGTTGGTGCTGGTTTTACTGTAATATCAAATGATATATCATTTCCAGGGCACTGAGCTAAACCATATAATGGTGTAACTGAAACAGTAGACTGAATTGGAAGCAATGTTGGATTTTGTGCTGTAAATACAGGAATATTTCCAGTTCCAGGAGAAGCTAGACCAACTGAAACATTTGAATTTACCCAATTAAAAATTGTACTCCCTAACGTTCCAAGTAAAATTACAGAACTTGAAAGTTCTCCTTCACATAGGATGATATTACTAACAGGAAAAACAGATGGAACAGGATTAACTGTAATGGTAAATTGATCAATAGGACCCTCACATTGAACATTATTATTAATAAAAATAGGAGTTACTTCAACAATTGTAGAAATGGGTGATAAACCAGAATTTGTTGTTGAAAAACTTGGAATTGAATTCATCCCAGCTAAAGCTGGTATGCCTAGATTTAGACTTGTTGCCGCCCAACTATAACCAGAACCTATTACATTCCCAGTAAATAGTATTGGATTTGTTACAATATCATCACATAAATTCAAGTCTGCACTTGGATTAACAGTCGGTAAAGGATTTACAAAAACAGTAATTGGGATTATTGGAGTTGAGCATCCGTCAATAGTTGACGTGCCAGTCACATTGTATGTGACTTCTTGAACTTGCCCAGTTGAATTAATTAATACGTCATTTATTATTGATGAAGTTGTTACTGACGTTGTTTCATTGAGAACATTTAAAGATTGATCAGCATACCAGTTTAAAGTAAATGTTGTGTTTGCAATTATGTTAAGATTTACACTTTCATTACTACAAATTGTTAAAGTATCTGTATTTAGAAGTGAAAGTTGAGGTTTTACTAGTACTGTAATTGTTTGCGATAGACCAGCACAGATACCTAGAACTGAAGATGGCAAAACAGAATAAATTACAACTTGATTTGTTGTTGTATTATTAATTAAAATATCTGAAATGATATTACTTGTGTTAATAATTAATGATTCACCATTTACATTTGGATTATTTATAGTAACAAACCATTGAAAATTTGATGAAACATTAGCATTAAGAACAGCATTGACAGCAGAACCGCTGCAAATTTCAAGATTTTGAGGTATATTTAATATAACATTTGGTTGTACCTGAACTGTTAGGGTTGAAGCTGCACCAATACAGCCTTCAGGGCTTGATGTAGGGGTTATGGTGTAGGTTAAATATTGGATTGAGGTTGTATTATTTGTAAGTAAATCATTAATAATAGTACTTGTTTGCGGTAATATGCTCTCACCACTAACCGAATTGTTATTTTGAGCATTCCATACAAAAGAGGAGTTATTGCTAGCTGTTAAATTTAAATTTACAGTTTGGTTGTTACAAATTGTAACAACTGAAGGGATTGTTAAAATCGGGAGCAAATTTACATAAACATTCAATACATTGGATGTAGCCGAACAAGGAACACCGTTTTGTGTGCTTGTACTAACAATTTGATAATAGGTAGTAGTTGTCAAGCCATTTGGCGCATCAAAGGTTGCGCTAGTTGCGCCCGTAATATTTGTAAACCCCGCAATATTACTTGTAGTAGAAGATTGCCATTGGTAGCTTAAGGCACCAGTTCCTGTAGCAGGAGTAGTTACTGTAAATGCTGTAGGATCACCACCTGAACAAATAGTTTGGTCGTTAGCAATAACACTTGGAGATACGTTGTTCACAAATACGGTTAACACAGCAGATGTTGAAGCACAAGCAATGCTATTTAAGGTACTTGTAACAATTAATCTAAAATAAGTTGTAAGTGTTTGTCCAGCTGGAGGATCATACGTTGAATTGGTTGCCCCAACAATATCGGTGAATCCTGCGACTGCACTTATAGTTGAGGATTGCCATTGATAACTCAATATCCCAGTGCCTGTTGCGGCCGTTGTAACCGAAAATGGATTTGCATCACCTCCTGAACATATTGTTTGTGTTTGTGAAAGTGCACCTGCAGTTACGTTATTAATAGTTACGGTAATTCCATTGGATGTAGCCGAACAAGGAACACTGTTTAGCGTGCTTGTACTAATAACTTGATAATAGGTAGTAGTTGTCAAGCCACTTGGCGCATCATAGGTGGATAGTGTAGCCCCAAGTATATCACTAAATCCTGCAATATTACTTGTAGTAGAAGATTGCCATTGGTAGCTTAAGGCACCAGTTCCTGTAGCTGCAGTAGTTACTGTAAAAGCAGCAGGATTACCTCCCGAACAAATAGTTTGGTCGTTAGCAATAACGCTTGGAGATAC